>JBQEKJ010000203.1:0-4499 GCA_052103835.1 Pauljensenia sp. | reverse complement strand
CACCACCCGAGTTCAGTGGACAGTCGGTGGACAGGGTTCAGTTCTGGGGCTTGCCCGCCTCGTAGGCGGTCTTGATGGCATCCACCACAGCCGCGGGATCGGTCGTGCCCTGGACCAGTGCGGAGGACTGTGCGAGCAGGACGTCGTTGAGTCCGGCGACGGGCCAGTCGGGGTACCAGGCGAGCGAGCCGGCATCACCGGAGAGCAGGTCATTGAACCGGGAGGTCACCAGCTGGCCGACGGGGTCGGTGATCGCCGACTCCTCCGCACCCACGGGAACTCCTCCGAGGTTGCCGAGCTCGTTCTGGATCTCGGGACGGAGCGTGATGTCGATGAAGTCGTAGGCGAGCTGCTTGTTCTCGGCCTTGGAGGGCACGACCCAGAGGTTCCCACCCGAACCGGGGTGCAGGTCATTGCCCGGGAACAGGACCTGGCTCCACTTGAAATCGGAGATGTCGGCACCGAAGGGGCCGGCCCACCACGTGCCCGAGTAGAACAGCGGGTACTTCCCGGCCTCGAAGGCGTTGCCGGAGTCCTGGGCGGAGATGCCCGTGGAGTCCTTGCTGATGTAGCCCTTGTCCACCCATTCCTTGTAGGTGGTGGCAGCCTTGCTCCAGGCATCCCAGTCGGGCTCGCCGGTGAACTGCTGGTAGTTGGCCCAGGAGCTCTCATCCATGTTGGCCAGTGCCAGCGCGTAGAGCAGGTGCGGTCCCGGGTAGTCGTTCGAGCCCAGCGCCAACGGCGTGACGCCATTGTCCTTGAAGGTCTGCATGACCTTCTCCAGCTCGGACAGGGTGGTGGGGACCTCGAGGCCGTACTGGGCCAGCATGTCCTCGTTGTAGTAGAGGCCGACGTACTCGCCGTAGTTCGTCACGCCGTAGCGCTGGCCGGAACCCATGGTTCCGTCCTGGTAGAGGCCCACGTCCTGCGCGGAGTTGTCGAGCTTCCACCCCTTCTCCGTGGCCACGTCCGTGAGGTCGGTCAGCAGACCGGCCTTGGAGACGACTCCCGCGGTCGCGTTTCCCTTGAGGTACTCGATGACGTCAGGTGCGTCATTGGAGTCGAGGATCAGCTGTGCGGACTGCTGCATCTGCTCGTAGGTCTTGAGCTCGAACTGGACGTCGACCCCAGGGTGCTCGGCCTTGAACGTCTCGATCGCCTTGTTCCAGGTCTGGGACAGCGGGCTCTCGTCGTTCTCCCACCACCACACCTTGAGCGTCTTGCCGTCCTCGGCACCCGTGGCACCTGAGGTGGCGCCGCCCCCGCCTCCACAAGCAGTGAGGGCCAGTGCTGCGGTCAGTGCCCCAGCGGCAACTGCCACCATGCGTCTGCGCATGTCATTCCTCCTGAATCGACATCCTCGTCATCCGCCCCCGGGTTCCGCGACGGACGCCGACAGGCGGTCGCAGTCCACGATCGGGACGCTCCTTTTCTTTGCAGTGATATTAAGTACCCGATCACAGGCTTCTGTCAAGTGCATGCCTCGCGCAGTTTCTGGTCTCCCCCATCTTGGTGCCAAGATTTTGTTGCGGTATTATTGGAGCACCACATACCCTTCGAGGAGCACAGGTGCTGAGCTCGACATCCCCTTGGACACCGCTGTCCGACTCCGAACGCCGCGTCGTCCTGGACCTACTGGTCCACGGCCCGCTGTCGCGCACCGAGCTTGCCGACCGCTTGGGACTGTCCACGCCGAGCCTCACCCGGCTCACCCGTGCCCTGCTCGAGTCGGGGGTCGTCCGGGAGGTCCGTGAGGAGCAGCCGCGCACCGGCGGGAGACCCCTCCAACCGCTCGACGTCGATGCGGGACTCCAGGCCTTCGTCGGAATCAAACTCACCGCCACACATGCCTTCGCCGTCCTCACCGACCTGCGTGCGGACATCCGCGCCTCCCTCGTGCGGGAACTCGGGGACAGGGACCCCGCAGCCGTCGCCGACCTACTGGCAGGGGTGGTGCAGGAGCTGTCGGTCGATGGCGATCCAGCAGCGGTCGGGGTGGGACTGGGTGGCCAGGTCCGGGAGTCACGCTTCGTGCGGCGCGCGCCCTTCCTGCGCTGGACGGACGTCGACCTGGGCCCGCTGGTCAGGGCGACCACCGGCCTGCCGAGCATCATCACGAATGACCTGGATGCCCTGATGGAGGCCGAGCACTGGTTCGGTGACGGACGCGATGTCACGTCATTCGCGACGATCACGGTCGGCGTCGGCGTCGGGATGGGCCTGATCGTGCACGACAGGCTCGTGGGAGGACCCGACTCGGGCCTGGGCCTCATCGGCCACTTCCCCCTCGACCCGTTCGGCCCCTCCTGCCCCGACGGGCACCGCGGGTGTGCGGACGCCATGCTCGTCAACGAGTCGATCCGCGCCCAGGCCTCCCAGCTGACGGGGCGCACCATGACCTACGACGAGGTCCTCGACCTGGCAGAGGTGGGCGATCCCGCGATGGACCAGCTGGTCGCCCGTTCCGCGCACGCGCTCGGTGTCCTGGTGTCCGCGGTGGCCAACATCGCCCAACCCCAGCGCATCATCCTCACCGGGGAGGGCGTCCGGATCGCCCGGATCGGCGAGGTGCGGATGCGCGAGTCGATCCACCGGATGCGCGACCCCCTCGCCTCGGAACCCGACCTGCGCATCATCGATGACGATCCGCTCCTCTGGGCGCGCGGTGCCGCCGCCGTGGCGATCCAGCGGTCGGTGCTCGACCTCCTGCCCGAGGTCTGAGCTCAACACCCCCACGCGGGGTGGGGGACAGGGCCGTCGGGAGCAACGTGGGCGGGTGCCGAACGTGCTCCCGGGCCGACTGGTCCCTCGGGTGGGATCATCACCCCACCAGCGCGTCGAGGACGCCTACCACCCCATCGTCGGTGTTGGCGGGAGCAAGGTACCTCGCCGCCTCGATGACATCGGGATGGGCGTTCGCCACGGCGAAGGACATCTCTGCCTCAGCCAGCATTCCCAGATCGTTGTGGAAGTCGCCGAAGGCCACCGTCTGGGAACGGGAGATCCCCAGATCGTCCTGCAGGGCACGCACCGCAGCACCCTTGTCGACACCCCGTGCCATGAGGTCTGACCACCGCTCCCCCGACACCACCCACTGATGACTCTCCTGGAACGGGCCGAAGGCGACACGGGAGCTGACGGCCACCTCACCGAAGTCCAACAGGGCCACCTTGAGCACGGCGCCCGGAACCTCCAGGAGGTCCGGGACCGCAGTGATGGACCGGTAGTAGGGGCGTGCCTGTTCGAGGAAACGCTCATCGGTGCGCTCGAGCCACGCGGTCCCGGCCCCAGCCAGGACCAGACCGACATCTGATCCCTGCGCGGCCAGGGTCCGCACGACCTGTACGGCTGCTTCGACGGTCTCGCGGTCCAGTGCCGTCGAGGACACCTCCGCACCGTCGCGCACCACCAGTGCGCCGTTCTCCGCGATGAAGGTCATCCCCCGCGCGGCCCTCGCGAACATCTCCCGCAGGGTCGCGTACTGGCGCCCGCTGGCCGGGGCGAAGACGATGCCCCGCTCCTCCATCCGGTCCAGGAGTGGCCACAGCCCTTCCGGGATCTGGCCGTCACCGTCCAACAGGGTGCCGTCCATGTCGGCGACGACGAGTCGGACGTCCGGGTTCTCGGGCAGTTCCTCACGCAGGTCCACACCCCGATTGTGCCCGAGGACGCCGAGCCGGTCGACCGGTGACCACCCGGCACACCTCCCCCGATGCATGCCCCAGCCCGGGCGAGCACAGCTCATCTGCCCAGGTCAGCACCATGAGGGCGGACTCCGACGCGCTGGTCAGGGGTGGGCCCGGTGCACCACTGCCCGCTGGACCGGGTGGGACGCGGCAGGGACGCACGGCCGCGTGCCGCCTGCAGGGCGTCGCCTCAGGGGTGCGCCTCCCAGAAATCGACGAGGGCGGCCGCGAGCGCATCGGGGTTCTCCAACTGGGCGGAGTGCTGGGCGTGGGGGATCACGGTGTGCACCGCGCCGAGTCGCTCCACCTCCGGCCCGTACCACTCCAGGGGCCAGACCGGGTCCTCGGCGCCGTGGACGACGTGGACGGGCAGGTGGGTGGCGCGCAGCTGGTCGGTGACGTCGGGGTAGGTGGTGAGGATGCGGGCGATGGCGACCAGACTGTCGTCAGAGGTCGCCTCCACCCGCTGGCGCAGCATCTCCAGACGCGGGTCCGACTGGGGTGTGGTGGGCATGTCGGGGTGCAGGGTGCGTCGCAGCAGCCGGTGGGTGATGGACCCGTGTGGCAGCACGGCGAGCAGTGCCGGGGGGACGACCTCACGCACGGCGCGAGGTCCCGAGGAGAAGAGGGTGAGGGTCCGGAACAGGTCGGGGGAGCTGATCGCGGTCGCCCGGGCCACCACACCACCGAAGCTGTGGCCGAGCAGGTGGAGCGGGGCATCACCTGTCCCCAGCATGCGGGCCACGTGGAGGGCGTCGGCGGTGAAATCCTCCAGGCGGTAGTGGCGCCTCCCCCGGGGAGCGGCGGAGTCGG
>JBQEKJ010000202.1:0-4513 GCA_052103835.1 Pauljensenia sp. | reverse complement strand
ATCATCCACGCACAGGACGTGGGGGAAGTGTCCGAGCAGCTCGGCGAGCACATCGGCGATGACGGTGGCCTCATTGTGCAGGGGCACCACCACCCACACGTCGTCATTGCTCGCCATGGGCACCATTGTGGCATCACGCGCGCCGCGCACACGACCGGGACGGTCTCCAGCGCTGCGGGGATCGTAGGATTGCGGGAGCCGTGTGGATCGGAGGGAACATGCCACGGATTTCTGACTCGGCCGATGTCGCCACAGGTGCGACGATCGGCGAGGGATCACAGGTCTGGCACCTCGCCCAGGTCCGCGAGGACGCGGTGCTTGGTCGGGGGTGCGTCATCGGACGGGGTGCCTACATCGGCACCGGGGTCCACCTGGGGGACCACTGCAAGGTGCAGAACTACGCCCTGGTCTACGAGCCGGCCCGGCTGGGCGACGGCGTCTTCATCGGCCCCGCCGTGGTGCTCACCAACGACCATTCGCCGCGTGCCGTCAACCCCGACGGCTCCCTGAAGTCCGCGGAGGACTGGGAACCCGTCGGTGTCACCATCGACGAGGGCGCCGCGATCGGTGCGCGGGCCGTGTGCGTGGCACCGGTCCACATCGGGGCGTGGGCGAGCGTCGCTGCGGGCGCCGTCGTCACCCACGACGTGCCTGCGTTCGCCCTCGTCGCCGGGGTTCCCGCGCGTCGGATCGGCTGGGTGGGGCGTGCCGGGGTACGCCTGGAGCCTGTCGAGGGTGAGCCCGACCTGCTGCGTTGTCCCCGTACCGGTGCCCTGTACCGCCTGGGCACTCCCGACCACCTTGAGGAAGCCGATCCCGCATGACCCGTGAACTGATCCCCGCCGCCCACCCACTCATCGGAGAGGAGGAGGTGGCTGCGGTCTCTGCCGTGCTGCGCTCGGGCATGGTGGCACAGGGCCCGCAGGTGGCTGCCTTCGAGGAGGAGTTCTCCGCAGCACTGGTCGACGGGGCCGAGGCTGTTGCCGTCAACTCCGGGACATCAGCGCTCCACCTGGGACTGCTGGCTGCCGGCATCGGGGTGGGGGACGAGGTGATCGTCCCCTCCTTCACCTTTGCCGCCACCGCGAACTCGGTGGCCATCACCGGGGCCAGCCCCGTCTTCGCCGACATCGAAGCCGACTCCTTCTGCCTGGACCCGGACGCCGTCGAGGCTGCCATCACCCCGCGCACCCGTGCCGTCATGCCGGTGCACCTCTACGGGCACCCCGCGGCCATGGACCGGATCCTGGCGGTGGCCGAGCGCCATGGCCTGGCCGTCTTCGAGGACGCCGCCCAGGCTCACGGCGCCGCACTGGGAGGGATGCGGGTCGGCGCATTCGGGACCTTCGGCGCATTCAGCCTCTACCCCACGAAGAACATGACCTCGGGCGAGGGTGGCATGGTCACCACGCGGGTGCCCGAGGTGGCACGCCGGGTGCGGCTGCTGCGCAACCAGGGCATGGAGCGCCGCTACGCGAATGAACTGGTGGGGTTGAACAACCGGATGACCGACATCCACGCTGCCATCGGACGGGTCCAGCTGGGCAAGGTGTCGGGCTGGACCGAGCAGCGTCGGGCCAATGCCGCCTTCCTGGACGCGCATCTGGAGGGTGTCGTGGTGCCGCCCGTGGCCGCGGGCGCCGAGCACGTCTACCACCAGTACACGATCCGTGTGCAGGGAGATGAGCGGGATCGCTTCCAGCAGGCCCTGCGCGAGGAGTGGCAGATCGGGTCCGGTGTGTACTACCCGATTCCCAACCACCGCTTGCCCTCCCTGGAGCACTTCGCACCCGGACTGGACCTGCCCGAGACCGAACGCGCCGCCCGTGAGGTCCTCTCCCTGCCCATCCACCCCGCGCTCTCCGACACGGACCTGGAGCGCATCGTCGAGGGCGTCAATGCGTGCGCGAAGGCGGGTGCCTGAGATGGCGGACATCCGGGTGGGGATCCTGGGCATCGGATCCATGGGACGCCACCACGTGCGCAATGTCCGCGCCACCGAGGGCATGGAACTGGTGGCCGTGGCGGATCCCGGTGGCGACCGTTTCGGGGTGGCCGGTGACCTGGAGGTGCTGGCCGACGTGGAGGAGCTCATCGCTGCGGGGATCGATGCGGCCATCGTTGCCGTGCCCACCGCCTTCCACGAGGAGTCCGCCTTGGCGCTCGCGGATGCGGGTGTGCACACCCTGGTCGAGAAGCCCCTGGCCATCGACGTGGCCGCAGGGGAGCGCGTGGCCGCGGCTTTCGAACAAGCCGGACTCGAGGGTGCCGTGGGATATGTGGAGCGCTGCAACCCGGCCCTGCTGGACATGCGCAGGCGGATCGCGGCCGGACAGCTCGGCGCCATCCACCAGATCGTCACCCGGCGCCAGTCGCCCTTCCCGGCGCGCATCTCCGACGTGGGTGTGGTCAAGGACCTGGCCACCCACGACATCGACCTGACGGCCTGGGTGGCCGGATCCACCTACGCCTCGGTCTACGGCCAGACCGCCTACCGGTCGGGCCGCGCGCACGAGGACATGCTGGTCGCATCGGGGCGTCTGGACAGCGGGGTCCTGGTCAACCACCTCGTCAACTGGCTGACCCCCTTCAAGGACCGCACCACCATCGTCACCGGCGAGCACGGCGCCCTGGTCGCGGACACTGCGATGGGGGACCTCACCTTCTTCGAGAACGGTCGCCTGCCCGTGCAGTGGGACCAGATCGCTGCCTTCCGGGGTGTCTCTGAGGGCACGATGACCCGCTACGCACTGGTCAAGCGCGAACCCATCGCCGTGGAGCTGGAACACTTCCGCGACGCCATCCTGGGAGTCGGAACGGATCACGTGACCATGGCCGAGGGCGTGGCGACGTTGCGCGTGGTGGAGGCGGTGCTGGAGTCTGCCCGCACCGGCGAGGTCGTCCACCTCTGAGGTCTGGCGTGCGGCCGGCTGGCCATCCCCGTCAGACGAACGGGTTGCGGATCGTGACGCCTTCGATGAGTTGTCCGGCATTGAGGTCCTCACTCCAGAGCGTTGCGCAGCCGAGTGACGCAGCGCTCCTGACGATCATGGCGTCGCAGAACGACAGGGAGGCTGACTCGCTGATCTCGGCTGCCGCCACGACGTCTTCGGCGGTGGGGGCGTGGACGGTCCACAGGCCGAGTGCCTGCAGGCGATCACGAGCCACATCCGGGGCGAGTGGGCGTGCGATCTTCCTGACCGCATTGACGTAGAACTCCTGGAGTACCTGGACGCTGAGGGCACCCTCGCGGTTCCGACCCAATGTCGAGACGAGCTCGAGTGCCTTGTCGTGTCGATCGCCGGCACTGCCGTCGTAGGCGTAGAGGAAGACGTTCGTGTCGACGAAGTGGAGGCTCATCGCTGGCGCAGCTCGTCCCGGGTCCAGGTGACCTCGCCGATACGGAGCAGATCCCCTTGTCGCATGAGAGCCTCCTCCTGGGACCAACGGTCCTCGGACTGATCGGCCCCGGTCGCCTCCGTCAGGAGATCGCGCACGAGGGCGGACACGGAGGTGTCGCGTTGTGCGGCGAGCACCTTCGCCCGACGGACCAAGTCCTCGGGCAGGGTGATCGTCATGTTCCGGTTGGACATGTGATCCAGGGTATCACGGGTTCACATGGAGGGGCCGTCGGCGAGGTGGTCGTAGATGCCGCGCAGTTCGGCGACCGAGTGGGTCAGGGAACGTTCAGCGACCACCCACTCGCGGGCCGCGGCACCCATTGCGGCGAGTTCGTCCCCGGGCATCGAGAGCATCGTCTGCAGGGCTGAGCGCAGGGAGGCCGGGTCGTTCTCGTCGGTGGCGAACCCGGTGGCGCCATCCACCATCATCTCCGGGGTGCCACCCACAGCATTGGCGATCACAGGGATGCCGCATGCCTGGGCCTCCAGGAGCACGAGTCCCGCTGCCTCTGCGCGCGCACCGACGTGACGGGTCGGCGGACGGCATTCCTGCCCAAGGCGCCGACGCAGGTGACGTGGTCCAGACGCCGCGCTGTCGCTGCAACCTCCGTGGCCAGTGGTTCGGTCCCGACGACGCGCAGCCGATGGGGCAGGGAGAGGGCGAGGTCCTCGGAGACGGCGAGCAACTCGCGGATCCCTTTGAGGGGTGAGAGCGCTCCGACGAACAGGACCGCGCGCACGTCATCGGAACTCGCCGTGCCAGTCGCACGGGTCCAGTGGTCTGCATCCCCCTTGTCGGCCACGCCGTCTGCGTCCTGGGCTCCGCGTGGGTGCGAGGGAGGGGGCGTGAAGAAGTCGGTGTCGATGCCTTGGTAGTGGACCTCCAGCTTGTCAGCGGGCACGCCGGACTCCCGGGCCACCCCCGCCAGGTAGCGGGACACGGCGAGGACCACGGTGGACTGTTCGGCTGCGGCGCGGAGATTGTGTGCGCTCCATGCACGTCCAAGCTTGGCTGCGAGTCCATCGGGAGGGGTTCCGTCCGCGGTCCCCGCAGTCCCTGGAGCCTTGGAATGCATCGAGGAGGTTCCACTCCCACCGCCGACGGCATACGC
>JBQEKJ010000201.1:0-4534 GCA_052103835.1 Pauljensenia sp. | reverse complement strand
GGGGCCAGCACGACCGTGCGGGGCCTCACCGCCGGACTCACCGCCCGCCCCCCGCCAGTTCCTCCACGGCTCCGGCCAGCGCGTCGCAGGCGAAGACCACGTCGGACTCACTCACCGTGAGCGGCGGGGAGAGCCGCACAGTCGAGCCGTGGGTGTCCTTGACCAGGACACCGCGCTCCAGCATCGCCTCGCACAGGTCGCGCCCCGTGCCCAGGGCCGGGTCGATGCTCACCCCGCTCCACAGACCGACCTGGGTGAACCCGGTGACCCCGTGCCCGACCAACGGCTCCAGACGCTCGCGCAGCACACCACCCAGGAGACGGGCGCGCTCCTGGAACGTGCCTTCGGCGAGCATGGCCACCACCTCGGACCCGATGGCGGCCGCTAGTGGGTTGCCCCCGAAGGTCGACCCGTGCTGGCCGGGCTCCAGGACCCCGATCACGTCCTCGCGCCCCACCACCGCGGACAGCGGCACGATGCCCCCGCCCAACGCCTTGCCCAGTGTCCGCAGGTCGGGGGTCACCCCCCACAGGTCGCAGCCGAAGGTCGTGCCCGTGCGCCCGAGCCCCGACTGGATCTCATCGGCGACCAGCAGGACGTCCTCGCGGTCGCAGAGTGCGCGCAGGCGCGGCAGGAAGTCGTCGGGGGGCACGATCACGCCGGCCTCACCCTGGACGGGTTCGACCAGGACGGCGACCGTGTCCGCATCGACCAAGGCCTCCACCGAGTCGGCGTCCCCGAAGTGCGCCCGGCGGAAGCCCGGCGTGTAGGGCCCGAAGTCGTCATGGGCGTCCGGGTCGTCGGAGAAGGAGATGATCGTCGTGGTGCGCCCGTGGAAGGAGTGGTCCATGACGATGATGTTCGCCCGCTCCGGTGCGACCCCCTTGACGCGGTAGCCCCAGGCGCGGGCCACTTTGATGGCGGACTCCACGGCCTCCGCGCCACTGTTCATCGGCAGGACCAGCCCTCCCCCGCACAGGTCGGACAGCGCGTGGGCGAAGGACCCGAGACGGTCATTGTGGAAGGCGCGTGAGGTCATCGTCACCCGTGCGAGCTGGTCGCGGGCAGCGCCCAGGAGACGTTCGTTGGAGTGCCCGAAGTTGAGCGCGGAGTATCCGGCCAGGCAGTCCAGGTAGCGCCGCCCCTCCACGTCCTCCACCCACGCGCCCTTCGCCTGGGCGATGACGACCGGCAGGGGGTGGTAGGTGCGGGCGAGCCAGCGCTGGTCCTCCGCGATGGCCTCCGCCGTGCGCGCGGGGGTGGTGGTGTTCGGGTGCGTCGCGTGTCCGACCGGGGTGTGCGCCGACGAGGGCGACCCCGGTGCTCCTGATCCGTGTGCCATGTCACTGAGGGTATCCAGTAGCGGGAACCGGCGCGCCCGCCACGCACGCCGCGCCCGAGGACCGCCCCCGAGCTGACGCACCGTCGCGATGGGGTGTACCCGCGCGTCCCTAGGATGGGACCATGTCGGCCAGCGACGCGCACACCTCCCGCAGGCCTGCCCGACGGGGAAGCCGCTTCCGTCGCCTGGCCGCACGGGGGTGGGTGCCCGACCAGCACGGGGCCTGGCCCATGGCCATCCTGCCGATCGTGGTCGGGGCACTGGACTCCCACCCGCGCTGGATGCATCTGTTGCTGCTCCTGGCCTGGGTCGCAGGCTTCCTCCTGTTCCACGTGGGGACGTTGTGGATCGCCTCTCCGCGCCGCGCCCGGTACGCGTCGGCACTGCTCAGCTGGGGTGGGTGCGCGGCGGTGCTCGGCGTGGCAGTGCTGGTCCTCCAACCTGCGCTGTTGTGGTGGGCACCGGTGTTCGCGCCGCTGGTGGTGGTCGCCCTCGTGGAGGCCCTGCGGCGGCGCACCCGCTCCATGGCCTCTCGCATCTCCACGGTCCTGGCATCGTCCCTGACCTGCGCCGTCGCCCACGACCTGGGGTGGGGGACGGTCCGAGCAGCCGGGCTGCGGGACGGGGAGTGGTGGCCCTGGTGGGACGGAGCGGCGACCGTCCCGGTCTCCGGCTGGGGGCACGCATGGATCGTCACCGCCGTCCTGGCGGCCTACTTCCTGGGCACTGTCCCCCATGTGCGCGCGCTGATCCGGGGAAGGGGGAACCCTGCTTGGGTCTTCGCCTCGCTCCTCTGGCACGTCCTCACCCTGGTCGGTGTGGTGGTGGTGGCCGGCGCGGGAGGAGTGTCCTGGTGGGTCGTGGTGGTGTGGGGGGTGCTGGTGGTGCGCGCCCTGGTCATCCCCCTGGACCAGTCACGTCGCGGCCCGTGGGCGCCGAAGGCGATCGGACTCACGGAGATGGCGGTCTGCGTGCTCGTCGCCGTCTCGCTGCTCCTGACCACCTGATGCCGAAGTCCGCTCCAAACCGACACCGAAGTTCGCTCCCGCACGCCCGTTCCGCCATCGCAGGCCGCCGCACGGTTCCGGGGCAGAAACCCGCCGTCCTTCCTCCGACACGACGCTCGCCCACCCTCTCCGGGCCCGCGAACGCCGCGCGGCCTCAGGAGCAGAAGAACGGCCCTCGGGCCCAGAACAGAGCGGCGGTCTCACGGGTCGAAGTGAGCGGACTTCGGCGAGGTGGTCAGGAGCCGGGCCGACTGCTCCGGACTCACATGGTCGCGGCGTGGGCCCGGGCGACCTCCAGGAAGCGGTCGTCCTGCCCGCGTGTCCCGATGCTCACCCGTACCCCTTCCGGGAAGGGGCGCACGATGATCCCCGCCAGGGCGGACTCCTCGACCAGGCCCGGTTCGGCCTGGGCGGCGGGGATCCACACGAAGTTCGACTGGCTGTCGGGGACCTCGTAGCCGAGCTCCAGCAGTTCGGCGCGCACACGCTCGCGTTCGGCAACCGTGCGCGCGATGCGCTCGCGGGTCGTGTCCCGGTCCGCGAGCGCTGCCAGTGCGGCGGCCTGGGCAACGGAGGACACCCCGAAGGGAACGGACACGGCCCGGATCGCACCGACCAGATCGGGGTGGCCGACGCCGTACCCGACACGCAGACCCGCCAGGGCGTGGACCTTGGAGAAGGTGCGCAGCACCAGCACGTTGGGGAACTCGTCGATCAGCGCCACGGCGGTGGAGACACCCGGCTCGGTGGCCAGCTCGATGTACGCCTCGTCGACGAGGACCAGGACCGACGTCGGCACCTGCTCCGCGAAGTCACGCACCGCGGACAGGGTCAGCGCCGGTCCGGTGGGGTTGTTGGGCGTGCACAGGATGACAGCCGCAGTGTCCGGCCCGACGGCCGCCGCCAATGCGTCCAGGTCGTGGCGCCCGTCCGCAGTCAGGGGGACAGGGACCGAGCGTGCACCGACGCTGGGGGCCGCGATCGGGTAGGACTCGAAGCTGCGCCAGGCGTGGACGACCTCGGCACCTGGCCGACAGACGACCGACAGTGCCGCCAGCAGGATCGCGGAGGAACCGTCCCCGACGACGATCTGGTCATCCCCCACACCGAGGTGCTCGGCCAGTGCAGCCGTGAGTGCCGTCGCCCCGAAGTCCGGGTACCGGTTGGCATCGATGAGGGCGTGGGCGGCGGTGTCGAGCACCGCCTGCGAGGGCGGCTCCGGACTCTCGTTGGAGGAGAGCTTCACGGCGCCGGGCGCCGAGCGGCCCGGCGTGTAGCGAGGCAGGGCCCCGATCTCGGGGCGCAGTGGAACGCGCATGCGCGGGTTGCGGGGTGCCTCATCGCTCGCTTCGCTCATGCTCCAGTCCTACCCCACGTGCGCGGTGCGGCTCCACGCGGCCCACGCATCGGGCGGCATCGACCCTGGACGTCCGCTCGCACGAGGGCGGCCACGACACCCATGGCGTCAGCGCGGGAATCCGGGGACAATGGTGGCATGCGCTTCCTGCTCCGCCTGCTCGGCAACATGCTCGGTATCTGGGTGTCCACGCTCCTGATCACGGAGATCACCTTCGACCAGGGTGCGACCACGCAGGAGACACTCCTGCTCCTGGCCTGCATCGCCCTGGTGTTCACCCTGGTGAACTCAATCGTGCGGCCGGTGGTGCGCGTGGTCGCCTTCCCGCTGTACATACTGACCTTCGGGTTGTTCGCACTGGTGACCAATGCACTGGTGTTCCTGCTGACGGGCTGGCTCTCGGAGTCCTTCAACCTCCCCTTCCACGCAGGCGGCTTCTGGGCGGCGCTGGCGGGCGGCACAATCACCGCCATCATCTCCGCCGTGGTCGTCGGTGTGCTCGGCAACCCCGAGAAGCACTGACCCGGCACCTGTCACACCTCTGATCAGTCAGTCCCGGCACCGCGTGCCGTCGCACCAGGCACACCCCGGACCCGCCACGCCTCGCGTGCCGTCACACCTCGCCGCCCGCCACACCGCATCCCGTCACACCTCGAGCCACAGCACACAGCACACAGCACCTGTCAGGGTTCGGCGGGCAGGCGCCGGGAGTCGAAGGTGAACGCTGTCGTGCGCGTGTCCTCCCCCAGCCCGAGAGCCTCCTCCCGATGGATGACCCATTGCTGCACCTCGTCCAGGCGGCTGGTACCCGGTCCCACCGCCCCCGAG
>JBQEKJ010000200.1:0-4545 GCA_052103835.1 Pauljensenia sp. | reverse complement strand
ACCGCTGCCCGGTCCGGGTGATGGCGGAGTCGACCATGTCGTGGTCGATCCAGTCCGGGACCATGAGCATCATCGTCCAGCTCCACCGGGTCTTGTCGCGGGCGACGGTGAAGGAGTCCATGTCCTCCGCCCACCACAGTCCCTCCAGGGGAGGGACGACGTAGTCGCGTCCGAGTTCCCGTTTGCTGGCGAACTTGAGCGTGTAGGCCACGGGGTACAGGGCGGCGAGCGCCTCGGTGTAGGTCGGTGAGGTGTTGGGGTCACCGTGTCCGTCAATCATGAGGTAGCGCATGTCGGGGACGTCGACGATGCGGAGGACGTCGCGCTGTGCCCGGTAGGCGTCGAGCGTCCTCCTGAAGTCGATCTTGTCAGCCATGGTCACGTGGGCCCGGAGCCGGGCTCTCCTGCTGGGCATCCCCTGACCGCTTCCCTGCGCCTCCCCTTTCGCGCATGCGGAGCCTCCGGCCCCACCATGTCCCGAGGACCAGGGCCAGCAGGAGGACGAGGATGTTGAGGAACCCGAAGAGGAACCCGTTCCTCAGCACTCCGGCGAGGTCCAGGAGGAGGGCCACCGACGCAGAGGCGCCGACGGCTCCGATCACCTGCCACGTGATCCGCCTCCGCTCCGTCACGGTTGCCCTCCCTCGCTGACTCGGCCCCTCCTGGCAGTGTGGCACGCGGCAGGCGCGCGGGGTGGCGCTTCCGCCGGCACTCGCCGGTGACGCGGCTGCCGCACTCAGGAGGTCGCGGAGACAGCCGCAGCAGCGGTGCGCGCAGGCCGGGCCAGCAGGACGAGCCCGACCACGATGACGGCGATGCCCACGAGGGCGGTCGCCGAGAGGTGCTCGTGCAGGACGACCACCCCGAGCAGGGTCGCCCCGAGCGGTTCGGCGAGGGAGAGGGTCGCGACGGTCGTGGGGGCGAGGCGCTGGAGGCCCCATCCGAACAACAGGTACGCGGTGGCCGTCGTCACCAGTCCGAGCCACAGGGCCAGGGCGACACCTGAGGGGGTGGCCAGCCACTCGGTCGGGGTCGCCAGGAGCACCGGAATGCTGAGCAGGGCCGCTGCACCAAAGATGGTGCCCATGGCGAGGGTCGGGCCCCAGGACCGGTCGAGCAGCAGCTTGGAGGAGACCGTGAGGAGGGCGTAGGCCGCCCCCGCGCCGACGGATGCCAGCACTCCGCCCGGCGCGAGGGCGATCCCGCCCTGCCCGCTGCCGATCATCCCCGACACGAGGAGCACACCCGCCAGTGCGATCGCCGTGGCGACGACCCAGCGCGGGGAGGGAAGGCGGCGTCGGATGAGCGCGTCGAGGAGCCCGGTGGACACAGGGGACGATCCGAGTGTGATCACGGTGCCGACCGCGACCCCGTTCAGTCGAGTGCCCGCGAAGAAGAAGGGCTGGTAGGCCAGCGCACCGAGCACCCCGAGCGCGATGACCGTCCACGTGGGAAGGCCGTGCGGAGGAGCGGGGGTGCGGTTCGCCTGCGCCGTCCCACTGCGTACGTCGCGCAGTGCCACCAGTCCCAGCACGGTTCCACCGACCAGGAGGCGCGAGGCGCCGACGGAGAGGGCGGATGCGTCCACGCCGGAGAATGCCTGCGCCGTGCCGGTGGTGGAGAAGCACAGCGCGGCGAGGAGGACGGCCACGATCGGGAGCACGGGGTGATCGTCGCACGGGAGCCCATGCCCGTCGGGGACCTGCCCTCCTGGTGGACTCGGCATGGACGGGCGATCCGGGACTTCGAACCTAGAAGTTCGGGGCGTCGAACTTTAGGATGGAGATGCGCCAGAACACTGGGGCGATGTGCCACCACTGCGGGCAGGACACGTGCTCGCACCTGCCGGGCCCTGGGCTCGCGACGGAAGGAACAGGTACCACCATGACAGAGGCGAAGAAGGTCCTCGATGCCGCGGGTCTCACCAACCCGCACGTCCAGGAGTACGTCGAGCACTGGGCGGCGATCACCCGACCGGCAGCGATCGAGGTGGTGGACGCGTCCGACGATGCGCGCCTCATTGCCGAAGCGCTCGCCGCAGGTGAGATCCAGAGCGCGGGGGAGGGGCTCTACTACTCGCGCTCCCACCCCAAGGACACCGCACGCTCCGAGGAGAGGACCGTGGTCGCGACCGACGACCCTGCCGACCGGGGTGTCTACAACAACTGGCGCCCGTCGTCGGAGATGACGGAGATCCAGTTGGACCGGATGCGCGGTGCCTCCGCGGGGCGCACCATGTACGTCATCCCCTACCTGATGTCGCCCCCCGGATCCCCGCTGGAGGCCTACGCGGCAGGTGTGGAGCTCACCGACAACCGCACCGTTGCCCTGCACATGATCCGCATGTCGCGGGTCGGGGTCCACTTCGTCAACGAGCTCGCGGACCCCTCGTTCTTCGTGCGCGCGGTCCACGTCACCGGCGACCTCGACCATCTCGGCCAGGGCACCCCCGAGGACCAGCGCTACTTCGTGACCGTGGCCGACGAACGCACGATCCTCCACTTCGGATCCTCCTACGGCGGCAACGCCCTGCTCGGCAAGATCGCCCACGGATTGCGTCTGGCCTGCTACGACGGGTGGGCATCGAAGAAGTTCCTTGCCGAGCAGTTCATGCTCATCGGGATCCGGGACAAGGTGACCGGCGAAGTGTACCACATCTGCGGAGGCTTCCCCAGCGCCTCGGGCAAGACGAACCTGGCGATGATGCTCGCCCCCGACGCCCTGGGCGAGCGCTACTACGTCGAGCTCTTCGGCGATGACATCGTGTGGCTGTGGATCAACCCCGAGGACGGGCGCCTCTACGGGATGAACCCGGAGTTCGGGATCTTCGGCGTCGCCAAGGACACCAACGAGAAGACCAACCCGACGGCAGTGGCGGCGATCGCACCGGGTTCCGGGGCGCTGTTCACCAATGTCGCCCACAACGAGACCACCCATGAGGTCTGGTGGGAGGGGCGCACCCCGGAGCATCCCGCAGACGTCGCCGGCTGGAGGGACTGGAAGGGCGGACTGATCTCCGAGCGGCCGGTCGAGCACCAGCGTTCCGACGCCCCCGAGGACGTCTGGGCGCACCCCAACAGCCGCTTCGCCACGACGATGAGCAACGTCCCCAACGTCTCTGTCGACTACAACGAGCCGGAGGGTGTCCCGATCGACGCCATCATCTTCGGCGGGCGCACCCGTGACCGGGAGCCGCTGATCCGCGCGATCACCGACATTCCCGAGGGCGTGTACGACGGTCTGACCCTGGGTGCGGAGGCGACCTTCGCCGCCGAGGGCAAGCAGGGACAGCTGCGCTACGACCCGATGTCCATGCGCCCCTTCATGGCCTACCCGGAGGGTGCCTACGCCCAGCACTGGCTCGACATCATCGACCAGGCCTCGGAGACGCCGATCTTCGCCCATGTCAACTGGTTCCA
Organism: Pauljensenia sp.; assembly: GCA_052103835.1. GTDB lineage: Bacteria > Actinomycetota > Actinomycetes > Actinomycetales > Actinomycetaceae > Pauljensenia. Next base: position 1,126 of record JBQEKJ010000200.1, on the reverse strand, counting down.
GCGCGATGCGGAGGACGGCCACTTCCTGTGGCCCGGGTACCGGGACAACCTCCGCCCCCTCCTGTGGCTGCTCGACCTCAAGGCCGGGCGCGTCACGGGCCGAGAGACCCCGGTGGGCATCCTCCCCCGGGAGGAGGAACTCAACCTTGAGGGGATCGACATCGACGAGGGCGACCTCCACACGCTGCTCACCCTCGATGAACCCCGCTGGAGGCAGGAGATGGTCTCGCGCGAGGAGCACCTCAAGCAGTTCCCCGGCCTGCCCGAGGAGATCTGGGAGGCCCACCGACGCGTGAGCGAGGCCCTGGGGGCCGAGGAGGCGTAGACGGGCGAGGTCCTTCGCACCGGTTCGGGCGCACCCCCACCGGGGTGCGCCCGAACCTCGTCACCGGCAGTGCAGCGGCTCGCGGCAGACGCCCTCAGAAGTCCCAGTCGTCGTCACTGGTCTCCTCGGCCTTGCCGATGACGTAGGAGGAACCGGACCCGGAGAAGAAGTCGTGGTTCTCGTCCGCCCCCGGCGCGAGCGCGGCGAGGATCTCCGGGTTCACCTCGGTCTCCTCCGGGGAGAATCGTGCCGGGTAGCCGAGGTTCATCAGGGCCTTGTTCGCGTTGTAGCGCACGAACACCGCGACGTCGTCCATCAGCCCGAGTGGTTCGTAGAGCTCGCCGGAGTAGGCCAGCTCCAGCTCGTAGAGCTCCTCCAGCAGCGTGAAGGTGAAGTCGCGCATCTCCTCCTGCTCGGCCAGGGGGTGGGTCTCCAGCCCGCGCTGGTACTTGTACCCGGAGTAGTACCCGTGCACGGCCTTGTCCCGCAGGATCAGTCGGATCATGTCGGCGGTGTTCGTGAGGGTCGCGTGCACCGAGAAGTACAGCGGCAGGTAGAAGCCCGCGTAGAGCAGGAGTGAGGACAACAGTGTCGAGGAGACCTTGCGCTTGAGGGGGTCCGGACCGTAGTAGTGCTGGAGCACCTTCTTCACCCGTGCCTGGAGGAGGTCGTTGCCCACTGCCCACCGGTAGGCGTCATCGATCTCGGGAGTGTTGGAGAGGGTGGAGAAGACACTGGAGTAGGAACGGGCGTGGACGGACTGCATGAAGGCGATGTTGGTGTAGACGGCCTCCTCGTGTT
>JBQEKJ010000199.1:2892-4582 GCA_052103835.1 Pauljensenia sp. | reverse complement strand
TATCCGCTCCCGGACTGCTCGAAGGCGGTGGGCGCGAGGAGCACCACGTAGATCAGCATCGTGACGGTGATGGTCATCATCACCGCCGCGCTGAGCCGGGGCACTGACCCCCCGCGGCCCGGAGATGATCAGGAGGGGTTTGCCCAGCCCGTGTCCCCCAGCACGTGCCCGCCAGGGGCGGGGTGGCGTCCACTGCCCTGCACCAGTCGGAACCGGGCAGGAAGCGCCCATTCCCGAGCCCACCCGCGTGTGATGGCGATCCACGGGCGACCCGTGCGGGGCCGCCCTCGTCGATGTGATTGACGAGGGCGGAGCACGCTCGCGAGACTGGCCCCATGGAACCAACAACCGGCTATGCCGTCGATGCGGCCTGGGCAGTCCTCCTCCTTGTCGTCCTCCTCATCCCGCTCACGCTGTGGATCGTCACCCTGGTCAGCATCGTGCGTTCCCCCAACTGGTCCCCCGGTCTCAAGGCACTGTGGGCGCTGGCAGCGCTGCCCTCCGGTCTGATCGGAATGATCTGCTGGTTCGTGTGGGGTCGAAACGACGGGAACAGTGGCCCGGCGCGGGCCTACCCGTCCTCGTTCCCCCCCTACCCGCAGCAGCCCGACCAGACCCAGCAGTTCCTTCCGGAGGGGCCGACGCCCCGAGTGTGAGGGCGCGCGACGGAGCTCACGCCGGACGCAGGCGTGAGGCCAGGGTGACCGCGAGGACGACGTTGACGACGACCCGGTTGAAGAGCTCGTGGTGATCCTGTCTGGGTGAGCGGGAGAGATCCCGTATCGCATCCGCGATGTCGGCATAGTCCCGGTGCTCGCCGTCAACGGAGCTCGTGGCGGTCATCGCGCTGATGTATCCGATGCGCACCCCGGAACCTGTGCGGTCGAACCGGCGGAGGATCAGGATGCTGCGATCGCCCACCTGGGTGAGCTGCCGTCGTGGCGTCCGCAGTCCTGCGTCCTGGAGCAGGTCGAGCGCTGTGGCTTCCCAGGCCATCACGTCCCAGGCGTTCTCCCCTCTTCACGAGCATGCATGCGCTCTGCCTTCTCGATGAGGTTGCGACCCCAACGGTCGGGAGCACTGTCTGCGAAGGCCCGCAGCAGGCCCGTCTGGTACTGGGAGCCGGAGACGAGCGACAGCGAAGGATCGATGTTCGTCCCCCCATCCGCCAGGTAGGCAGGGTGATGGAGGAACGTCGTGGAGATCCGGCCATGCGTGCGGGTGAGGTACGCCTGACCGACTGGGCGAGTACGGCCCTTCTCCTCGGCGAGGACCTCGATGGTGTTCATCGAGCGCGCTTCTTCGTCAAACTGTCGGCGCGGAGGCGACCGATGTCGCTCCCCAGTGGATCGATGGCCTCGACGACCTGGTCGAGCACGCCGAGTGCCCGGAGCACTTGGGCGACATTGCGGAAGCTCACGCTGGGGTCCCCGGTCTCGATCTTCCGCAGCGTTGTGCGCGTGATGCCTGCGCGCTCGGCGACCTGTTGCACTGTCAGGCCGAGCACCATGCGCCATCCACGCACATGTCCGCCGAACTCGACGAGTTGATGGTCAATCCTGTACCCAGCCATGTGCGTCTCACCACCTCTGGTCAGTGTCCTAGCCATAACTGTCAGTTGTGGCCATCATTATGGCCACACCCACCGGGACTCCGTCATGGGTCCGCGGCTTCGCCAGGCGCAGGGGCA
>JBQEKJ010000199.1:0-2792 GCA_052103835.1 Pauljensenia sp. | reverse complement strand
GCCACACCCACCGGGACTCCGTCATGGGTCCGCGGCTTCGCCAGGCGCAGGGGCACCGTCTCATCGTCCATGCCGAGACCGTTGGGGGCCGGCATGGGCAGGCGACAGACGAGCAGTGGCCTGGGTCCATGCGTCGAGGGCGAGGTGGCCGTCCAGATGTCGATAGGCAGACAGATTGGCAGACAGACAGTCCGCGAGCGCCATCTACGACTTCGGCCCCACCCTGGGTTTTCCCAGTGGTGGGGCCGTTCCTGTGTCTGAGCCACCTGTGAGAATCGAACTCACGACCTATTCATTACGAGTGAATCGCTCTGCCGACTGAGCTAAGGTGGCCGCGCCCGCCGTCCCGGAGAACCGGCGCGCGGGCAACGACGACACTGTACCGATCCGGGCCACCGGCGGGCAAACCGACCGGGCACACATCGTGGGTCGTTCCCGTCACACCCGCCGACGAGGGCGGCCCCACCGCCTGCCCGCGGCACACGCCCAGCTCCCAGGCACACCTCGACGTCGACACCTAGCAGTGCTAGGTTCATGTCATACCTCGAACCCCTAGGTACACGGGAGGAGCCCGTCATGAAGCTGACGAAGGACCTGGTCGCGGCCTCGGCCACCCCGATCGTCCTGGGAGTCCTCGCCACCGGCGAGGACTACGGCTACTCGATCCTGCGGCGCATCACCGACGCCTCCGGCGGGAAGCTGGAATGGAGCGAGGGCATGCTCTACCCGCTTCTGCACCGGTTGGAGCGCCAGGGGCTCATCGCCGCCCGTTGGGGAGAGGCCCCCAACGGCAGACGACGCAAGTACTACTCGATCACCCCCGACGGCACGGCGGAGCTCAGCGGCCAGGCCGCCCAGTGGCGCGCCGTCGTTGACACCCTGGAGGGGTTGCTCCCCCGCACCACCCCCACCCCTCGCACAGCGGAGGCACGATGACCAGCACGCAGCATCCATCCGACGGGAGCAACCTGCCCGCCCGTCCGAGCCCGGTATCCGGCGGGCCGAGCGCGCGGACACCCGTCGCCGACGACGACCTCGCCACCCACCTCGACGAGTGGCGCACCCTCATGGTGCAGCGCCCGGGCATCACCCCCGACGACGTCGAGGAGCTGGAGGACCACCTGCTCAGCGAGGTCCACGACCTCCGCGGCGCGGGGCTCAGTCCTGAGGAGGCCTTCCTCATCGCCGTGCGACGCCTCGGCTCCCAGGACGAGGTCTCCCGTGAGTACGGCGCGGTGCACTCCGACCGCCTGTGGCGCCAGCTCGTGCTGGTCCCCTCCACGCCCTCCCCCGCTGGCAGTCTCTCCTCGCGCTGGGACCTGCCCACCGCACTCGGCCTGGGGCTCCTGGCCGGACTGGCCGCGCGCCTCCCGTATTCGGTGCTCGGCGACACTGCGTCGGGTGACTTCTACGCGCGCAACATCGTCTTCCTGGTCCTGCCCTTCCTGGCGATCTACCTCGCGGCACGCTCCGGGACGCGTTCACGCAGCGGGCTGGCGGTGCTCATCGCCACCTTCGCCGCCAGCGCCCTGCTGGTCAATGTCTGCCCCTCCCACGAGCCCGCCCAGACGCTGGTGCTCACCGCACTGCACCTGCCCATCGCCCTGCTGGTGGCCGTCGGGTTCGCGTACCTGGGAGGGCGCTGGCGCTCCCTGGAGGCGTGGATGGACTGGGTGCGCTTCCTCGGGGAGGCGTTCATCTACTACGTGCTGATCGCCCTGGGTGGTGGGGTCGTGACCGCGCTGGTCACCCAGATCTTCTTCGCAGTCGGCCTGAACGGGATCGACACGGTGCTGGGCTGGGTGATCCCGGTGTGCGCAGCGGGCGCCGTGCTGGTGTGCGCGTGGCTGGTGGAACGCAAGAAGTCGGTCATGGAGAACATGGCACCGGTGCTGACCGCGGTCTTCACCCCGATCCTCACCCTCGCCCTGCTGAGCTTCCTGGCCGTGGTCGTCGCGAGCGGTCGCCTGGTGGACCTGGACCGGGAGGTCCTGATCTCCTTCGATGCGTTGCTCATCGTGGTGGTGGCCCTGGTGTTGTTCACGGTGTCGGCGCGGCGTCCGGAGTCCCCGCGCCGCACGCTGGACTGGATGCAGCTGGTCCTGGTGCTCGCCGCCCTGGCGGTGGACGTGCTCATGCTGTGGGCGATGTCCGGGCGCCTGCTGGAGTACGGGAGCAGTCCGAACAAGCTCGCGGCTCTGGGGTGCAACCTCGTGCTCCTGGTGCACCTGGCGGGCTCGGCGTGGCACTATCTCGGTGTCCTCCTCCGAGGGCGTCCGGCCCTGGGACTGGAACGCTGGCAGAGCCTGGCCCTGCCCGTCTTCGGGGTCTGGGCGGGCGTGGTCGCCCTCGTCTTCCCGCCGCTGTTCGGCTTCCGCTGACCCCGAAGCACGCCCCCATCGACCCCCGAGGCACGCCCCAGGGCGGGAGAGCGGGCGGGCGGAGCAGATGACGGCCGGGCGAGTGAGCTCAGTCGGTGCAGCTGAGGCCGTCCTCGGGGACGGTCCCGTCCACCAGATACCCCTCCACGGCCTTCGCGACGCACTTCGACCCACTCTTCGAGTAGGCGGTGTGGTTCCACCCCTCCCAGGAGACCAGCACCCCACCTTCAAGCTGCTCGGCCAGGCCCTGCGCCATGACATAGGGCGTGGCGGGGTCGTGCGTGGTGCCGACCACGATGATGGGAGGTGTGTCCGAGGCGCTGATGGCCGCCCTCGTCGATGTGCGCTCGATCGGCCACGCGGACAGGCCGGCTGAGGAGTACCCCGCGAACTCCCCGAGGACGGGCAGCT
>JBQEKJ010000198.1:0-4583 GCA_052103835.1 Pauljensenia sp. | reverse complement strand
CAGGTGTCCGAGCCGATCAGACCTCTGCGATGACGAAGTGGGGTCTCGACGGCGCAAACGGCCCGGAATGGGTTGGCACGGCCACCGAGACCCCACTTCGTCACCCAGCACGTGTCGTCGAACGTGTCATGGATGGCTTGGTCTCTCCGGAGTGGACCACACGCTTCGACGGGAGCTGGGACGAGTCTCGACACACGCTCGCGTTCCCACGACACGGCGAGGGGACGGACTTCAAGGGTCAAACTGAGCGGACCTCGAGGGCAGAACTGAGCGGACTTCGACCCCCGAACTGAGCGGACTTCGCGGTCCCCCGCCGGTCAGAAGCGGCGGGAGCGACGGCCCATGGAGACCAGTGGTCCTTCGGGCATCACCCGGTCCGGATCCAGGGACGTGGGGATCGCGGCCAGGGACGCCGTGAACACGGGAGGTCTCTGCTGGGTGAGCTCCAGGCGCCCACCCATTCCCTGCATGAGGTCACGGGCCAGTGCCAGACCGATACCGGTGGACCCGTGCCCGGAGACGCCGTACTCGAAGATGTCAGGCGCCAGGTCCTCGTCGACCCCCGTCCCCTCGTCCGAGACATCGATCATCACGCCCCGCTTGTTCGTGGAACGCCGGGCAACGACCCGCGTCGTGCCCGCGCCGTAGCGCAGCGAATTCTCGATGAGGGTCGCCAGGACCTGGGCGAGCTTCGCCCCGTCGGCCAGGACAGGCTGCTCAGCCTCGTCGGTGAAGACCAGCTCGCGTCCCGCCTTCCCGAACTGCTCCTCCCACTCCTCGCGCTCGGTGATGAACACCTCCACGACGTGGATCGCCTCGGTCAGACCCCCGGACCGGGCCGAGGGATCCAGGAGCTCCGAGACCACACCCGTGAGCCGTTCCACCTGCTCCAGACTGCGCTGCGCCTCCTGGTGGACCTCCTCCTGGGTGGAGATCATCTCGATCTCCTCCAGACGCATCGACAGCGCGGTGAGTGGGGTGCGCAACTGGTGGGAGGCATCGGCGGCGAACTGGCGCTCGGCGGCAAGCCTGCCTGCCATGCGCTCCCCCGTCCGGGCCAGCTCGTCCTGGACCAGGTCGATCTCCTCGATGCCCGACGGCTTCACGCGGGCGCGCACCTGGCCCGACCCGATCTGCTCGGCCTGGGCGGCCAGGTAGATCAGTGGCGCGGACAGCCTCCGCGAGAGCCTGTTCGCCAGGGCCCAACCCACCACCAGGGAGGCGACCATGCCTCCGAGGAATGCGCCGACGACCAGTCCGGCCTTGCGCATGGCCTGGGTGGCGGGAATCTCCATGCGCACCGTGGTCCCCAGAGCAGTGGTGACCACGCCCGTGAGCACGGGTCCCTCGATCCGGTCCCCGACGACGATCGCTTCCCCATCGTCCGGGGAGACCCGGGTCCATGCCTCTCCCTGGTCGGAGGACAGGGGGATCGCCCACGCCTCCACGAGGCTGCGGGGTACTTCCTGGCCCTCGGCGACCCTGCGGTCGACGGCTCGTGCAAGCGACTGGGCCCGGGCGTCAAGGGTGCGCTGCTCGGAGTTCCACACCATCGTCGAGCCCATGACGGCTCCGGGGATACCCATGAGCAGGGCGACCACGGTGACGGCCGTCAGGATCATCTGCACGGCTCGCCTGCGCACTGTCGACCTCCTCCCGCTTCTCCGCCCCGACCGATCCGGTCACGACCCCCACAGGGAGCTGACCGCCTGCCCCGGCGACCCAATCGGGTGCGGTGACACCACGGGGACGGGGGGTGTCAGTCCTTGCCGGTCTCGAACCTGAATCCCATGCCGCGCACGGTCGTGATGTAGCGCGGGTCCGCCGCGTCGTCACCCAGCTTGCGCCGCAACCATGACACGTGCATGTCCAGGGTCTTGGTGGAACCCGAGGGATCGGAGCCCCACACCTCACGCATGAGCGCGTCGCGCTCGACCACATTGCCCGCCTCACGCACCAGGACGCGCAGCAGGTCGAACTCCTTGGCGGTGAGCTGCAGTTCACGCTCACCGACGAACGCGCGGTGGGCCGCCACGTCGACGCGCACGTCCTGGGCGACGAGGTCCCCCTCGCCGGCCTCGGTGCCCGTGCGGCGCAGGAGGGCGCGCACACGTGCCAGCAGTTCCGCCAACCGGAAGGGCTTCGTCACGTAGTCATCCGCGCCCGCGTCCAGACCGACGACCATGTCGACCTCGTCGGTGCGGGCGGTGAGGATGAGGATGGGGATGGTCTTGCCCTGGTTGCGGATCTCGCGCGCAACGTCCAGACCGTCGATGTCAGGCAGGCCGAGGTCGAGGACGACCAGGTCGGCTCCCTCCAACTCACTGAGTGCGCCACGGCCGGTGCCACTGGCCCTCACCTCGTAGCCCTCACGGCCGAGAGCGCGGGCGAGCGGTTCGGAGATCGCGGGATCGTCTTCGACGAGCAGAACAGTAGTCACGAGTTCATGGTAGACCCGGAAGGGCTTTTCTTTCACATTCCTTGACCTAGTAAAGGGTGCTTCAGTCGGTGAAACACCCGGTCGGTGGGCATTTCGACTCAGACCACTTCGACAGGCCGAACATCCTCAGTCGAGATCCCGAGCGAGGAGGTAGGGCGAAACCGTGCCGAACCCGCGCAGTTCTGCGCTCGGGAAGTCCTCCAGGTGGTAGCCGGAGCCGCCCTTGCCGCCGGCGATCGCCGCAGCAGTGGTAGCGTCGGTGAGGATGCGACCCTCCGGCGCGATGTCCACAAGGCGAGACGCGAGGTTCACCGGGGGCCCGAAGACGTCCCCCGAACGGGAGAAGACGTCGCCACGCACGAAGGAGGCTCGCACCGGCAGGATTTGGTCGTCGGCTCCCAGGGCCTCAATGAGGGAGGTGACCACACGCAGCCCGGTCGTCAGGTCGTCCGCGATGAAGAGGACGGCGTCCCCGATCATCTTCACGACTCTGCCTCCGGCGGCGGTGACAGCGGTGCGTGAGGCGTCCTCGAAACGCTCGATCAACCCCACCAGTTTGCCGCCGAGGATGGTCGAGGACGAGGTGTAGGAGACCATGTCGACGAAGCCGAGCGAGCGGGTCAATGGGAACCGCCGCTTCCCGGAGTCCGGTCCGCGCTGTGTCACCTCGTGGTCCACCCTGGTGATCAGCGACTCGAGTTGGCGCCGCCACGAGTAGACGAGGGCGTGTTCGAGGAAGTCGACGCGGTCGCCCATGCTCTCCAGCACATGCCGGCGCGCCTGGGTGTCGTCCAGGTCCTGCCTGCGCGCCACATCCTCGACCAGTGCCTCCACCTGCCACAGTGCCAGCCGGTCGGAGATGTGGGACTGGGCGCGCAGCAGTGAGCGCCCCGTTGCCAGGTCGATCGCGCCGGAGTCGATCAGTGTGCTCCAAGCTCCGTAGGCATGCAGATCACTCACCGTGAAGGCAGGCTCGTCGGGACCGACGGTGCGGAAGCCCATCGCCAGCCAGAACTCGTCGACGCGGCCCAGTGGTGTGCCGGTGCGCTCCGCCAACTCCCGTGCCGTCAGGCAGGGGCGCCCCCCCAGGAGGAGATCCTGGTAGCCGGCGACCCTCACGTCGATGTCGGGGGAGGTGGCGCTGCGGTCAGGCGACTCAGGTGACCGGGGGCCTTCCTGCCCGTGGGCACCCTCGGGCACCTCGTGCGGCTCTGCCTCGAGGTGTCGCCCGTCCGGTGCGATCGCCCCGGAACCCGTGGGGGGTTCCTGTCCGTTCCGCTGCCGGACATCCGTCCCCGGACCTGCCTCGGGCCCCTGAGCGGTGTGTCCACCCCGGACATGTGAACTCCCGGCCCCGTCTGCCACCGGACCTCTCGCCCCGTGGGACGACTCCGGTTCGGCTCCCTCGTGGTCGATGCCCGCGGATCCTGTCTGACGGGGGAGGCGCTTCGTCTCCCGACCTGCCGAAGACACTCTCTGCTCCCTGAGTGCTTCGCGGGCCCACACCCATCGTCCGGCTGCCAGTGGCACTGCCGACGGCACCTCCTGCGAGGGCGGAGCCGACTCCTCTGCCGGTACGACGGGCAGTCCCGCACCCCCGCGGACCGGGCCCGACGGGTCGGTCGGAGTCACTGGGCACACACCTCCTGGTGCGTCGATGATGTGGTCACTCACGTGATCTTCCACATGGATTGTGTCGATCGTCACCTGTCAACAGTAGTGCCCCCCGCAACCGGAAGCGGACAGCATCGGCAATGTTCATGGCGGGGACACAAGAATCCTGATCTGGTGTCAACCGCCCTTCACCGAGATGCGAGCCAGAGACCGGCGGCTCCGAGACCGACCGTGAGAGGGGCCGCCACGACGCCCAGGAGCATGGGCGCCCGCCAGGAGATCGACGCACCCATTGCCTGGAGACGCTGGTGCCACGACAGCGTCGCGAGTGACCCCCAGGGGTGCGACGGCTCGGGGACCAGGAACGGCCCCGCGCGCGGCAGCTGGGAGGCCAGATCGGAGGGTCCCACACTGACGGCGCAGCGACTCCGGGACGGATCTAGGCTGGGGCCCGTGAGTGAACAGACCCCCCGCACCCCCTCCGACCTCGACGCGCGAGCCGACTCCTACGTCCGCGACGTCGCCCGCC
>JBQEKJ010000197.1:0-4584 GCA_052103835.1 Pauljensenia sp. | reverse complement strand
CTGGCCCGCGCTCTCGTCACGGACACGCAGCGGATCGCACCGGCCGACGACGTCGACCGCACCACCGCCTCCGCGATCACCGAGAGCCTGGGCGCCGAGATCGACCTCGAAGAGGCGGACGAGTGGCTGGGCAGCGTCAACAACATCGCCTCCCCCATCCAGGACATCCGCATGAGCTTCGACCTCATGGAGAAGGAGTCCGCGCAGGACTGGGGCCAGGTCGCCCGCCGCCTGCACGCCGTGCCCGCCGCCCTGTCCGGCTACCAGGAGTCCCTGCGTCTGGCCGCCTCCCACGGCCGCATCGCCGCGCGCCGCCAGATCGGGATCGGCATCGAGCAGTCTCGCGGCCTGGCAGACAGTGGCAACTACTTCGCCGAACTGGCGGAGGAGGGGGTCGCCCTCGTCAACGGGGATGCCGCACTGGAGCGCGACCTGCGCGCGGGCGCCGCCGAGGCCGCCACCGCCTACGGGAAGCTGGCCGACATGCTCGCAGCGGAGCTCCTGGACGCTGCGCCCACCCGCGACGGCATCGGCCGCGAGCGCTACGCCCGTTTCTCGCGTGCCTCCATCGGGGCCGTCGTCGACCTGGACGAGACCTATGAGTGGGGTCTCTCCCAGCTCGCCGAGATCGACGCCCAGCAGCGTGCCATCGCCACCGAGCTCTACGGCGCGGGCACCAGCGTGCGCGAGGCACTGGACCGCCTCAATGACGAACCCTCCCTGCAGCTGCACGGCACCGAGGCTCTGCGGGAGTGGATGCAGGGCATCGCGGACCACGCCATCGCCGATCTCGACGGCACCCAGTTCGACATCCCCGCCCCCGCGCGGCGCATCGAATGCATGATCGCGCCCTCCCAGGACGGCGGCATCTACTACACGGGGCCCTCCCAGGACTTCTCACGCCCGGGCCGCATGTGGTGGGCGGTGCCCGAGGGGGAGACGACCTTCCACACGTGGCAGGAGCGCACCACCGTCTTCCACGAGGGCGTCCCCGGTCACCACCTGCAGATCTCCCAGGCCATTGCGGAGTCGGGGACCCTGAACCTCTACCGACGCCTGGCCTCCTGGAACTCCGGGCACGGCGAGGGCTGGGCGCTCTACGCCGAGGGTCTCATGGCCGAGCTCGGCCACCAGGACGAGCCCGCCAACCGCATGGGTCTGCTGGACTCCATGAGGCTGCGTGCGGCGCGTGTGGCCCTGGACATCGGCGTGCACCTGGGCAAGGAGCGCCCCGGGGGCGGCGGGGTGTGGGACCGCGACTTCGCATGGTCCTTCCTCAAGGACAACGTCGCCATGGCCGACGGGTTCCTGGACTTCGAGCTCAACCGGTACCTGGGGTGGCCCGGACAGGCACCGTCCTACAAGGTCGGCCAGCGGCTCTGGGAGCAGCTGCGCGCCGAGTACCTGGACACCGCACCCGCGCGCGGCGAGGAGGCGACGCCGAAGGCCTTCCACTCCAAGGCGCTGAAGCTGGGGAGCCTGCCCATGGCCACCCTGCGCGAGGCCGTGCTGTCGTGAGGCGGGGAACACCCACCCGCCTGGTCCTGGCCTCGAAGTCACCGGCGCGCCGGGCCACCCTGATCGCCGCCGGGATCACGCCTGAGGTCATCGTCTCCCATGTCGATGAGCCTGCTGTACTCGCTGCCCTGCCCGGTGGCCGCGCGTTCAGTGCTGGTGCCACCACCCCTGCCGATGAGGTGCTCGCCCTGGCCACCGCCAAGTGCTGGGCCGTGGCGGAGGGACTGGAGGACGGGCGCCTCGAGCTGCCCATGCAGGCAGACAGCGAGCCGACCCGTCCTCTCGGGGCGTCGCTCGGCACGCTCGCAGCTCCCGCCACCTCCCCCACCGGGGCATCCACCGGACCGCGCGTCGAGCGTCTGGTGGTCGTGGGCTGCGACTCCATGCTGGAGCTCGACGGGCGGATGCTCGGCAAGCCACACCGCCCCGAAGTCGCACGCGAACGCATCCGGGAGATGCGCAACCGCTCGGCCGTCCTGTGGACCGGTCACTTCGCGGTCGTCCTGGAGCATGCGGGCACGGGGGAGGTGGGCGGCGCCGACACAGGCACCGGTGCTGGCGCTGGCACCAGCACCAGCCCGTGGTCACTCACCGGGGAGGTCGGAGCCTCGGCCTCCACGACCGTCCACTTCGGGGAGATGTCGGACGCGGAGATCGACGCCTACGTGGACTCCGGTGAGCCCCTCAAGGTCGCGGGATCCTTCACCGTCGACGGCCTGGGCGGGCCCTTCGTCACCGGCATCGAGGGGGACTACCACTCGGTGGTCGGACTGTCCCTGCCGCTGCTGCGTTCGATGCTCACCGAGGTCGGGGTGTTCTGGCCGGACCTGTGGGACCACCGGCGGGCCGCTGCTGCGCGTTGAGGAACCGCGGGCGCGCCGGGCTGAGAGCGGTCCCATCTTCCGTCTCAGCCAGTTCGTGGTCGACCCAAGGACGGGCACGGGAACTGACGTCAGGTTCATTGGCCCGACACGCCGCCACAGGAGCTCGCTCTTGTCATTGTTGATTAACAGACCTCGAGCGACGACAAACTTGTAGTCTCTGACTGTTGCCCGCCTGAGCAGGGAGATTTGACGATGGGACAGGATGCCACGAGACCCGGGCGTGGGAGGCCGCGCCGGGACGCCGTGTATGAGCGATTTGCCGCAGCCGTTACTGAGCTGGACAACTACGGTGGCCTACCCAAGCCCTACGAGGCACGACAGTTGTGGGATGATCTCTGGCACTTGGAGGCACACCACTCCACCGCAGTCGAGGGCAATACGCTCCTGCAGAGCGAAGTGGAGAAGCTCCTCACGCAAGGCCGCGCTGTCGGCTCGAAAGAACTCAAGGACTACATGGAGGTTCTCGGCTATGCCGAGGCAGCGCGCTGGGTCTACCAGCAGGCCGTGCAGCCGGAGGAGTGGGCGCACGATGATCTGGTGGTCGTGTCAGAGATCCGACGCATTCAAACCTTGGTCATGAGCAAGGTGTGGGAGGTCTCGCCGCATCCGGATGCGAGTCCTACGGAGTCCCCTGGCAGCTGGCGTCAACACGAGATCCAGATCTTCTCCGGCGGGATGAGGCCACCCACCTATCCTCTCGTGCCCGCAGAGATCAGCACGTGGGTTGATGAGGCCAATGCCCTTCACAGCGGAATCAGGACGGGAGCGATCACAGTTGCCGCAGTCCCCGAGGCCCTGGCAGCACTCCACAGCAGCTTTGAGCGCATTCACCCATTCATCGACGGCAATGGGAGGACTGGCCGACTCCTGTTGAACCTGCTCCTGATCCGCTTGAAATGGCCGCCTGCGATCATCAGGAAGGAGCAACGTCAGAAGTACCTCAGCGCCCTCGACAAGTCTGACAAGGGCGACGACGGTCCGCTGGCCGAGATCATCTGCCGTTCCGTGATCGACAACATGCATCACCTGATACCGAAGATCGCGGGACCGGCGAAGTTCGTTCCTCTCGAGGCGCTCGCCGACGAGGAGTTCAGTCTCGTCGCCCTCAAGCAGGCCGCCGCCCGGGGGCGTCTTGCGGCTGTCATCGGTCCTGACGGCCGCTACCGCTCCAGCCGAGAAGCCGTGGCGGCGTACAGGGAGTCGAAGTACGACAGGAGGACACGAGGCCGCGCGCCGCTCGAATGAGCTGGCAGGCTCCCATCACCGCCGTCAGAGGACCCCATTGTGTGGGACCCGCCGGGCCGAGGCGCGACCCCCGTCATAAAGTGTTCTCATGGATACGACAAAGGCTTGGGGCATCGGCCTCGCGACGGTGACGACCAGCGGCCAGACGCTCGACGTCTGGTACCCGGACCCCCATCTCGGGGAGTACTCGCAGGGCAAGGACGCTGAACTCCTGGAGAAGCTCACCCAACTGGAGCGCCAGGACCACGCCCGCGCAATCCGCACCTCAGTGGTGACCTGCCAGGCCGATCTGGAGGATCAGCCACAGTCCACGGCGGACGCCTACCTGCGCCTCCACCTGCTTTCCCACCGGCTGGTGCTGCCCAACACGGTCAACCTGGACGGCATCTTCTCCCGCCTGCCCAATGTCGTGTGGACCTCGGCAGGACCGTGCGCCGTGGAGGACTTCGAGGACACGCGCATGCGTCTGCGCCTCCACCTGGGCCATCCGGTCACCGTCATCGGCGTCGACAAGTTCCCCCCGATGGTGAACTACGTGATCCCGACCGGGGTGCGCATCGCTGACGGTGCCAAGGTTCGCCTGGGCGCCCACCTCGCCGAGGGCACGACCGTCATGCACGCGGCCTTCGTGAACTTCAATGCCGGCACACTGGGACGCTCCATGGTGGAGGGCCGCATCTCCCAGGGAGTCGTGGTGGGGGACGGCTCCGACGTGGGCGGCGGCGCCTCGACCATGGGTGTCCTCTCCGGTGGCGGACGCCAGCGCGTGCGACTGGGTGAGCGTTGCCTGCTCGGGGCCAACTCCGGTCTCGGCATCCCCCTGGGCAACGACTGCGTGGTGGAGGCCGGCCTCTACCTCACCGCAGGCACCAAGGTCGCCGTCCTCCCCGGTGGCGGTGTCGTCCCCGGTGAGAACGGGCTCTTCGCCGAGCCGCAC
>JBQEKJ010000196.1:0-4665 GCA_052103835.1 Pauljensenia sp. | reverse complement strand
GTGCGACTGTGCCTCCCCGGGCCGGGAGGTTCCTGCGCGCTGGTGTGCACCGCTGTCGATGCGGGGATTGAGATAGGCGTCCAGGAGACGTTCCAGTTGTGCCGCGGTCTCGGGGAGGAGTTCGCCCTCCACCCGTCGGGTGCCGTCCCGGGGTGGGTGGATGGTGAGGGAGCGTCTGGCTTCCTGGCGGCCTCGCACCTCGCGTGCGACGGCCTCTCCGGTCACCGGGATGGCTTCCTGTGCGAGGACCCGGTTCCAGGAGCGGGCCAGTCGGGTGAGCTGGGTGAGGGGCACTCCCCTGGCCTGGGTGTGGGTACGCCCGGCTTCGGTGACCACGTCGGGAGCCTGCCGACCGAAGAGAGATGCATGTGTGGTGATCGCGTCAGCTCCGAGGGCTGCGACCAGGAGCGCGCACTCCGCCTCCCCGACTCGCTCCGGTGGGACTCCGAGTCCCAGGGCAGGAGTGAGAGCGGTGGTGATCACATGGGTGGTCTCGGGGGAGATGAGCCCTCCTCGAAGTGCCAGCCGCAGGCGCGGGAACGGGACCACTCCCCCGGTGGCGGCATGCGTCCCGTCCTGCCCGTTCCCACTGGCCTCGGGGCCTGCGGGTCCAGCAGTGGTGTGCTGGAGAGGTTCGGCTTGGCGGATGCGGTGGCGGGCCTGGTTGGTGGAGGTCCCTGTGACCTGAGCGATCATGTCCTCGGCCTTGGTGAAGCCCTCCCGGGTGCACAGTGGCTGCTCACCGGTGCTGGTATCGCAGCGTTGGGCGACCAGACCGGCTGCAAACATGCGACCCGCATCCACGACGCGCCCCGCCTCCTCCAGGACGCGCAGGTCTGCCAGGAGAGCGTCGTCGTCCAGGACGGCGAGACGGTCCCCGTCAGCCAGGTGGCGCAACCACTCCAAGGCCGATGCGCCGCCTCCCGGGTCACCGGAACCCGGGGCGGCGTCCTCGCGCCGGGTGTCGCCCGGGTCGAGGACGGAGGTGCACGCGGGACCGGACCTGGAGTCGGACCTCAGCCCGCGCACAGCCTCCCGGCGGCCGCCCATCGGGGCGGCCGTGGAGCACATGTACTCCAGATCCGTTTCCATGACCCAAGTCTCTCCACCCCCATGTGCATCTGGATCGAACAGGTGTTCCAAATGTGAAGAATCTGTAGGAATGTGACGCGAATCACTGTTTACGGATGAGGAGCACACAACTCGACGGCGTGTCCGGGACTGCGCGACTCCCCCCTGCACCGTGCCCCGAACACTCCATTGCCCCAGACTCGAACGATGGACCGACGTGTGCGCTTCCTGACCCTCGCCACTGCCGATCTCGGTGCCGCCCGGAGGTTCTACCGGGACGGGCTCGGATGGAAGCCCCTGCACGACGAACCCGGGGAGATCATGCCGCCCTTGCCCCCGCCACCCTTGCCGCCCGCGCCCCCCGTCCTCCCCTGGCGCAGCGCGGGTGGGGCTCCCCCGGCCCGACCGGGACCCACTCAGGCCACTAGGCTGACGGTCATGGAGACCAGCGGTGACCCCGCAGCCCTCGCAACCTTCTGGGCCCACGCGCGGCGACACCTCGACGACGCGCCGCTCGGGCCCCCCGAGGCCTGGGCCTTCGGTGCCACACCTGCGCACGCGGACGAACTCCTCGACCGCGTCATCTCGGGCGTCAAGACGGGCACGGCCACCTCGGTGTGGGACCTCGAGGCGACGGGCGAAACCGCTCCGAGTGTGGGAGACCTCAGCATCATCCTCGACGGCGCGGGCGAGCCGCGAGCCGTCATCCGGACCTGCGCGCTGGCCGTCGTCCCCTTCGGCGAGGTCTCGGCGGAGCATGCCTTCTCCGAGGGCGAGGGGGACCGCACTCTGGAATCCTGGCGGGAGATCCACGAGAGGTTCTGGCGCAGGTACTCCGAGGACGAGCGGGGGTACTCCCCCGACATGCCGGTCCTGTGCGAGCGCTTCGAACTGGTCCACGTCACCGAGGCCCCGCACGAGGAACACACGCTGCCCAGCTGAGGGCGCAGGCCCGTCCACCGAGGACCCCCGTCGCCGGAGAACACCGCCGAAGCTTCGCCGGAGAACGCCGTCGCCGACCACCCGGGGACCGACCCCAACCCAGCGGCGGGCGTCTCCACGTCGGGTGTCCACGCGCGTTGCTCGACCGGAGCCCGCCACCGACCGACTACCCTCAGGAACATGAGACTCGGTGTGGATTTCGGGACCACGCGCACCACCGTGGCCCAGGTGGACCGCGGCAACTACCCGGTCGTCGCCTTCGACGACGACAACGGCGACGTGCAGGAGTACATCCCCTCCGTCGCCGCCCTGGACGGCGACCGGCTCGTGTTCGGGTTCCGGGCCCTGCACCTGGCACTGGAGGGCGCCCCCCACCTGCGTTCCTTCAAACGCCTCCTGGCGAACCCCGAGGTCACGCCGCGCACGACCGTGCGTCTGGGCAACCGCGACATCGCTCTCCTGACGCTGATCACAGGGTTCCTCGCTCATGTCGCGCAAGCCGTCCGCACTGGTTCCTCCGTCTCCGAGGTGCCCGCAGAGGAGCCCCTCGCGGCGGTCATCGGAATCCCTGCCCACGCATACTCCGCGCAGCGCTTCCTCACACTCGAGGCCTTCCGCGACGCCGGCTTCGACGTCCTGGCCATGGTCAACGAGCCCTCCGCGGCGGGCTTCGAGTACACCCACCGCCACAGTGCCACGATCAACACGCGTCGCCGTCGCGTCCTGGTCTACGACCTGGGCGGGGGCACCTTCGACGTCTCCCTGGTGTCGGTGGACGGCACCAGCCACGAGGTTCTGGGCTCACGCGGCAACAACCTCCTGGGCGGCGACGACTTCGACGAGGTCCTCGCAGGTCTGGCCGCCACACGGGCACGCACCTCCCCCGCCGACCTCGGCGATGCCGCCTGGCAGGGCCTGGTCGACGCCGCGCGCGCGGCCAAGGAGTCGCTCAACCCCCGCAGCCACTGGATCACGCTGGAGGTGGCGGGCGAGCCCGCGACGGTGGACGTGGCCGACTACTACGAGGCCGTGGAGCCTCTGATCACCTCGACCGTGACCACCATGGAACCCCTCACGCAGCGCCTGGAGGACGGCACGCACGAGCTCGCCGCCGATGTCGCGGGACTCTACGTGGTCGGTGGTGGATCCGAGCTGCCGGCGATCTCCCGTCAGCTGCGCCTGCGCTACGGGCGTCGCGTCCACCGCTCCCCCCACTCCGCGGCGTCGACCGCCATCGGTCTGGCGATCGCGGCCGATCCGGATGCGGGCTACACCCTGCGCGACCAGCTCTCGCGCGGCGTCGGCGTGTTCCGTGAGCGGGAGTCCGGCGCGGTCGTCTCCTTCGACACCCTCCTCTCCCCCGAGCTGCGCGTGTCCACCTCGGAGGCCGTGAGCGTCTCGCGCACCTACCGCGCCGCCCACAACATCGGGTGGTTCCGCTTCGTGGAGTACGCGACCACCGATGACGAGGGCGTCCCGCGTGGCGACGTCCTCCCCTACGGGGAGATCGCCTTCCCCTTCGACCCGCTGTTGCAGGGGCTCGGGGACACCGTCGCCCTCGCGGATGTGGAGGTGCGGCGCACAGATGACGGCCCCATGGTCCGCGAATGCTACACGGTGGACCCCCACGGCATCGTGGAGGTCTCCATCACCGATCTCGGCACGGGGTACACGATCGTCCGTTCGCTGGGCGAAAGCCGGGACTGAGGCACTCAGCCGAGCTCGAATCCCTCCAGGCCCTGGACCTCGACGTCCTCGACGTCCACACGGGAGACGTGTGACCACTTGGTACCGGCGCGCATCCACTCCAACATGGAGTCCACCCGGTGGCCGAGACCCTCCAGATGAGCGGTGACATCCCCGTCGGACTCGTTGCGCACCCAACCGGCGAGATCGAGGTCATCGGCCTTGCGCAGGGCCCCGAAACGGTACCCGACGCCCTGGACGTCACCGTGCACCCGGACGTCCACGGCTCTCTTGTCATGCGGTCCGGTCATCGTTCCCCCTCCATCGCGGTCTCATGTCCGTGTCCACCAGCGTAAACGCACGTGACCCGGCCCGCGCGGCCAGGAGGTGCCTCAGGAGGCGCTGCGCCTGCGACGGCGACGCTCCGCCAGCTCGTCGACGGGTTCGCCCTCGGTGTGTTCGACGGGCAGCTCGGCCAGTGAACCCTCGACCTCACGCCACACCCGTCCCACCGCGATGCCGAAGACACCCTGCCCACCCTGGAGCAGGTCGATGACCTCATCGGTGGACGTGCACTCGTAGACGGAGGCACCGTCGCTCATCAGCGTGATCGAGGCGAGGTCGTCGATGCCACGGTCCTGGAGCTGGGCGACCGCTGTGCGGACCTGCTGGAGCGACACCCCGGCGTCGAGCAGCTTCTTGACGACCTTGAGGACGAGGATGTCCCGGAAGGAGTAGAGCCGCTGGGAACCCGAGCCGCGGGCGGCGCGCACGGAGGGCTGCAGGAGTCCGGTGCGTGCCCAGTAGTCGAGTTGGCGGTAGGTGATCCCGGCGGCACTGCAGGCCACTGGTCCGCGGTAACCGCTCTCATCCTCGTCGATCCCCTCCAAGGGGTCGCCGAAGAGCATGCCCTGCCGCGGTTCGAGGGCGGCATCCACAGGTCGGGCGCTCACAGGTGCTCCTTCG
>JBQEKJ010000195.1:0-4706 GCA_052103835.1 Pauljensenia sp. | reverse complement strand
GCCCCGACGGCCGCCTCTACGCCATCAACCCCGAGGCCGGCTTCTTCGGCGTCGCACCGGGCACGTCCTACGACACGAACCCGATGGCCATGGAGACCATGAAGTCCAACTCCATCTTCACCAACGTCGCCCTGACCGACGACGGTGATGTGTGGTGGGAAGGCATCGACGGCCCGGTCCCGGCCCACCTCATCGACTGGCACGGCAACGAGTGGACGCCCGACTCCGGCGAGAAGGCCGCCCACCCGAACTCCCGCTTCACCACCCCGGCGAAGCAGTGCCCGATCATCTGCCCCGACTGGGAGGCCCCGCAGGGCGTCCCGATCGACGCGATCCTCTTCGGTGGACGTCGCGCCACCAACGTGCCGCTGGTGGCCGAGCAGTACGACGCCGCCCACGGCGTGTTCATCGGTGCGTCCGTGGCCTCCGAGGTCACCGCAGCTGCGACCGACGTCAAGGCCGGCTCGCTGCGCCACGACCCCTTCGCCATGCTGCCCTTCTGCGGCTACAACATGGCCGACTACTGGGGCCACTGGCTGGACATGCAGGCGGAGCTCGGTGACAAGTTCCCCTACATCTACCAGGTCAACTGGTTCCGCAAGGACGAGAACGGCAAGTTCCTCTGGCCGGGATACGGCGACAACTCGCGCGTCCTCGACTGGATCGTGCGTCGTCGCGCCGGCGAGGTCGAGGCGATCGACGGTGTCACCGGCCGCTACCCGAAGTTCGAGGACTTCAACCTGGACGGTCTGGACGTCGACAAGGCGAAGTGGGACAAGCTCTTCGCCATCGACCCCGATGCATGGGCCGCGGAGATCGACGACACCGAGAAGTACTTCTCGCAGTTCGGCTCCCACCTGCCCCAGGCGCTGACCGATGAGCTCGCGACCTTCCGCAAGCGCATCGCCGCCGCCAAGGCCTGAGCCTCCGGCTCATTGACGGGCCCGTCCTCCTCCGGGAGGGCGGGCCCGTCCCGTTCTTCCTCCCCCACTTCCCCCCGAGGCACGCCTCCCCGGACGGTCGAGGCACGCCTCCCCGGGACATTGGAAACACGCCTTGGTGGTGGTTCGAGGCACGCCCCCCGGAGGTCGGTCGTGGGACCGCTGTGTCCTTCCCCGGCCACGCGCGGGCTGTTGAGTCGGGGGCGTGTGATGCGGGGGCGTCCGGGTGGGACGAGGGCGTGCGGCGAACCCGTCGTGGCCGGAGGATGCCGGTCGACGAGGGCTCCCCGGCGGCGACCAGCTGTGGGTTGGGCGCCGGTTCACCTCCCAAATCGGTCCAACCCGGGTCCCAACCCACACCCGGTTGACATCACACGGTCGACACCGCACGGACACCCAGGGCTCCCCGACGGCGACCAGCACGGGAGAGCGGACTTCGACCCCAGAACGGAGCGGACTTCGCCGGAGGGCGGGGGATACTGGAGCCCATGCCGACCCCGCCGCCTGCCCCGACCCCGCCGCCTGCCCCGACCGCTGCGACCGGGCCCGGACCCACCGACCGGGCACGGCGTGGGTTCGCCCTCGTCTGCGCTGCAGTGGCTGCGGTCGCGACACTGTCCGCCTGCGACCTCGACGCCACCATCGGTGTCTCCGCCGAGGGGGTGGCCGACGTGGCCCTGGAGGTCGGTATCGACCGGACGCTCATCGACGGAGAGGGACCGACCTGTGAGCAGGTCGTGGGCGGACTCCTCCAGGGCATCGTGCCCATGGATGATGCCGACATGGACATCTCCGAGGTCCCCGACGACGCGGCGTTGCGCTGCCGCATGACCACCACGCTGACCCTGGGAGGTGCCGAATGGGACGGCCAGTCAGGGCACCCCCTGTGGTGGTCGGACACCGACGAGGGCGAGTACCGCCTCGCGTTGCCCCTCTCCCAGGGGTCCGGGTCCAGCGCCGTGTCCCCTGAGGTCGCCGACTCGCTGGGCATCTCGGCGGAGGACGTCGTGCTCACCGTGACCATGCCCGCCGAGATCACCTCCGCCAGTGTGGGGGAGGTCGAGGGCCCCACGGTGACCGTCACCGGCTCAGATGTTGTGCTGCGCGATCTGGATGTGCAGGCTGGCGGCAGCGGAGGAATCAGCGGTGGGACCTTGGCAGTTGCCGGGTCGCTGCTCGTCGGCGCGGCAGCCCTGGGTGGGCTTGCGCTGCTGGTGCGGGCCGAGCACCGCAGGCACGCCCCGACCCGGACCCCCTAGACTGCACGACGACGACACCAGGAGGCGATGTGGCAGACCAGTACCTCACCGATGAGGAGATCGAGCGTGCGCGGGGGCTCCTGGAACGCATCGATGCGATGTACACCCAACGCGTCGTCGGACAGGATGACCTCCGCCGCGCACTGGTGGCGGGGCTGCTGGCACGGGGGCACGTCCTCATCGAGTCCGTGCCCGGTCTGGCCAAGACGACAGCCGCCCAGACGCTGGCGGCCTCGGTGTCCGGTACGTTCCACCGGATCCAGTGCACGCCCGACCTGATGCCCAACGACATCATCGGAACCCAGATCTACAACTACGCCACCGGCGAGATGACGACACAGCTGGGCCCCGTCCACGCCAACATCGTGCTGCTGGACGAGATCAACCGATCCTCTGCCAAGACCCAGTCCGCCATGCTGGAGGCCATGCAGGAGGCGCAGACCACCATCGGTGGTGTCGTGCACCCCCTGCCCAAGCCCTTCATGGTGATGGCCACGCAGAACCCCATCGAGGAGGAGGGTACCTACGTCCTGCCCGAGGCCCAGATGGACCGTTTCCTCATGAAGCAGGTCATCACCTATCCCCAGCCCCGCGAGGAGCTGGAGGTCCTGGAGCGCATCGACTCCGGCTCCATCGGCAAACCACTGGACGGGGAGCCGATCTCGCTGGAGGAACTCGGGGAGCTGCAGGCCCTCACACGGAGGATCTTCGTGCATCGCACGATCAAGACCTACGTCGTCGATCTCATCAACACCACCCGAGGTGCCGGCCCCAACCCCTTGCCCGGTCTGAGCACGCATGTGCGTGTCGGTGCCTCGCCCCGTGGTGGCATCGCCCTCATGCAGGTCGCCCAGGCCCTCGCACTGATGGCGGGGCGCAACTACGTGGTCCCCGAGGACGTCAAGGCGATGCGCCACCCGATCCTGCGCCACCGGCTCATCCGCACCTACGACGCCATGGCGGACGACGTCTCCGTGGACGGCCTGGTCGACGCCGTCTTCAACGCCGTCCCGGTGCCCTGAGGTAGCCCGCCGTGCATTCCCCCGGACTCGAGGCCATCGCAGCCCGCGTCGAGCTGCCCGTCATGCGCCGACTGCTCTCCCAGATGGAGGGCAGGCACGGCTCCATGCGCGCGGGCCGGGGGATGGAGTTCCTCGACATGGCGGATTACAAGCCCGGCGACGATGTCAAGGACATCGACTGGTTGGTGTCGGCACGCGCGGGGCGTCCCGTGGTCAAGCGCTTCGAGGCGACCGCCAACGTCCAGGTGATCCTGGTCGTGGACATCGGGCGGTCCATGGGGGCTCTGGCACCCTCGGGGGAGACCAAGGAGGAGGTCGCGCTCGCGGCCTGCGAGACCATCGCCTGGCTCTCCACGGTGCGCGGCGACCAGGTCGGGATGGTCGCAGGTGACTCCCGGCGTCTCCGTCAGGTGCCGGCACGCTCGGGCAACTCCCATGCGGAGCTCATCCTGCGCAGGATCGCGGAGGACATCGACCTCGCCTCCCCCTCCTCCGACGTCGCACGACTGCTGGACCGGGTGCTGACCTCGACCAGGCGACGCTCCCTGGTCGTCCTCGTCACCGATGGCACGAACCCTGCGCCCGCCCACGAGGACCTCGTCAAGAGGCTGCGGGTGCGCCACGAGATGATCGTCATGTCGGTCTCCGACGCCGACCCCACCTCCCTGCCGCGCGGGACGGACGTCATCGACGTCGACGCCGGGCCGTTGCCGGACTTCGTGACGGCGGATGCGGAACTGGCCGCCCAGGCACGGGAAGCGATCACCCAGCGCAAGGCCCAGGTCTCCCAGATGCTGTGGCGCAGAGGAGTGACCCAGGTGGGGGTGGGCGCGGTGGCCGACGTCCCCCGCGCCCTCGTGCGCGCCCTGGAGAGGGGGAGTCGTGTCCGGTGACTCGCTGCGCGACCCCGTCACCTACCCGAACTGGATGTGGGTGGTGGGTGTCGTCCTCGCCCTGCTCGTCGTGGCATGGGTGGTGGGCTGTCTCGTGCGCTGGTGGCGTTCCGAGGAGACGGATGTCCCCGCCCTGCTCTCGATCTCCCAGGCGGAGCGTCGCCGCTACCTCTCGCTCGTCGACGAGATCGGGGGGCGCCGGGACGCCGGGGAGTTCGACCTGCGCGCGCTGCACCTGGCCCTCGCGGGTCTCATGCGCTCGCTGGGGACTGCGCGCACGGGTCGTGACCTGGAAGTGGCGACTGTCGACGAGGTCGAGGTGCTCACCCCCACCTGGCCGGAACTCGTGGCCGTGCTGCGGGAGTGTGAGCAGCCCAGCTTCCAGGGTGACCCGAACGCAGCGGAGGGTCGGGCACTGACCCTGGCACGTGAGGCGGTGGAGTCATGAGATTCCCCCTCCTCGCGTTGGCCGTGGTGGTCGTGGTCGCCCTCGCCGCCCTGGTCGGCTGGTGGCTGCTGCGTGACGCCGGACGCCGTGAGGGCCGCCGGGGCTGGGTGGCCAACAGCGGGTACGTGCGCGAGCTGCCCAAG
>JBQEKJ010000194.1:0-4753 GCA_052103835.1 Pauljensenia sp. | reverse complement strand
ACCCAGGATGTCGGTCTGGGTGACCGAGCGGCTCTTGCCGTCGACCTGGCCGGTCATGAGACCCATCGCGATGCCGGCGACGGGGGCGCGCAGCGGCACACCCGCCTGCAGCAGCGACAGGGTCGAGGCGCACACGGAACCCATGGAGGTCGACCCGTTGGACCCGAGGGCCTCGGAGACCTGACGGATCGCATAGGGGAACTCCTCGCGCGTCGGCAGGACGGGCTTGAGGGCCCGCTCTGCGAGGTCTCCGTGGCCGATCTCGCGGCGCTTGGGGGAGCCCACGCGCCCGGTCTCGCCGGTGGAGAAGGGCGGGAAGTTGTACTGGTGCATGTAGCGCTTGGAGGTGACCGGGCTCAGGTTGTCCAGCTGCTGCTCCATGCGCAGCATCGCCAGTGTCGTGACACCCAGGATCTGGGTCTCGCCGCGCTGGAACAGTGCCGAACCGTGGACGCGGGGCAGGACCTCGACCTCGGCGGACAGGGAACGGATCTGGCGCGGGGTGCGCCCGTCCATGCGGACACCATCACGCAGCGTGCGCTGACGGATGGTCTCCTTCTCGACGGAGCGGAAGGCGGACTTGAGCTCCTTCTCCTGACCCGGGTGGGACTCGGCCAGCGCTTCGAGCATCGCGCCACGGACAGCGTCCACGGCGTGGTCACGGGCGAGCTTGCCCTCGGTGAGCAGCGCGTCGGCGAGCTTCGTCCCGACCCAGCCGTCGACCGCGGCGTACTGCTCGTCGGAGTAGTCGAGGAAGACGGGGAGGTCCGTGGTCTCCTTGGAGGCCTTCTCCGCCACCTTGATCTGTGCGTCGCACAGTGCGCGGATGAACGGCTTGGCAGCCTCGAGGCCATCGGCCACGACATCCTCGGTCGGGGCGATGCCACCGGCCTGGATGAGCTCCCACTCGTTCTCGCCGCCACCGGCCTCGACCATCATGATCGCGACGTCATCGGAGCCGTCCTCCAGGGTGACGATGCGCCCGGCGACGACGATGTTGAAGACGGAACGCTGCATCTCGGACCAGCGCGGGAAGGCGACCCACTGGCCGTCGATCAGCGCCAGGCGGGTGCCACCGATGGGGCCGGTGAAGGGCAGGCCGGAGATCTGGGTGGACATCGAGGCCGCGTTGATGGCCAGGACGTCGTAGGCGTCATCGGGGTTGATGGCCAGGACGGTCTCGACGACCTGGACCTCGTTGCGCAGGCCCTTGACGAAGCCGGGGCGCAGCGGGCGGTCGATGAGGCGGCAGGCCAGGATGGCCTCGGTGCCCGGGCGACCCTCACGACGGAAGAAGGATCCGGGGATGCGACCAGCGGCGTAGGCGCGCTCCTCGACATCGACGGTGAGGGGGAAGAAGTCGAACTGGTCCTTGGGGTGCTTGCCCACCGTGGTGGCGGACAGGACGACAGTCTCGTCGTCCAGGTAGGCGACGGCGGAACCGGCGGCCTGCTGGGCCAGCCGTCCCGTCTCGAATCGGATCGTGCGCGTGCCGAAGCGACCATTGTCGATGGTCGCTTCCGCGGCGATGATGTCAGGGCCTTCCATCATGAGGCGTGGTTCTCCTTGTGTCTCAGTGGATGCGCGCCCCGCGTCGGCCTTCGATCGAAGCCCACGGCATTCCGGCCCTCAGGGGCGGGAGTCCGTGAGCCACTGTCGAAAACCGCCAGCAGGAGTCACGCGGGATTTCTCAGAAGGTCCGGACGAGGGCGACGTGCCCGGCCCGGACGCAGTGAACCGGCCCGGGCCCATGGGGAACCGGGCCGGTGTGGGTCAGCGGCGCAGGCCGAGACGCTCGATGAGGGAGCGGTAACGCTCGATGTCGATGTCAGCCAGGTAGCCGAGGAGGCGCTTGCGGCGCCCGACCAGCAGCAGCAGCCCACGACGTGAGTGGTGGTCGTGCTGGTGGGTCTTGAAGTGCTCGGTGAGGTCCTTGATGCGCTGCGTGAGCAGTGCGATCTGCACCTCGGGGGAGCCGGTGTCGCCCTCGTGGGTGGCGTACTCGGCGATGATCTGGTCCTTGACGTCCTTGGTCAGCGGCACCTGAACTCCTTGGAATCTCGTTGCGCGGAGCACCGGGTCTGTCCCCGGGCATGACGTTCCGCGGCCGATCGAACGGCGATGACAGGCTAACACGGAGGACACCTGCGGCCCCGCTCCGCCGGCCGCTGCGGAGGTCCCCCCACGGGTGAGATCGAGCACCCTCCCCGCACCGCCGTCCCGCCGCTGTCGCCCTGCCCTCGGCCTCCCGCCGCGCCGCCGTGCCGCCGCGCCGTCGTCGTCGTGCCGTGTGCCTGCCCTCGTGCGGACGTGGGACCGGTACACACGGGGAGGAAACAGATCTGATCGGGCACCTCACTCCTGCGAGCGCGCGGGTCCGGAGCGCAGTCCTGCCAGCAGTGCCCCACGCACGGAGACAGGAAACGCCCGCCAGACGAGGGCGTCCACGGCGGCCACCACCACCAACCCAGCGAGCACATCGGAGGGGTAGTGCACGCCGAGCAACACCCGGCTGACCCCCACCACCACCGGGAACAGCACCACGACCGCGAGAGCCACTCCACGGTTGTGCCGCCACACCAGCAGTGCGATGACCACGGCGAGCGCCGCCGCCAGTGTCGTGTGCCCGGAGGGGAAACCCGGATCCGTGGGCGCCGGGAAGCCCGCGGGCAGCAACTCCCGGGGCGGCCGGGGACGGTCCACCACACGCTTGATGATCTGCGTGAGGGCGACGGGCAGTGCGAGCAGGACGGCGGCCCCGGACAGCGCCCGCTCGCCGCGCCACATCCCGACGAGTACGAGCACCAGGCCCGCGGCGCACCACCCGCCCACCGGGCCCAGCCCGACGGCGGCCACCCGGGAGGCACGCACCAACGCATCACCGACCGGGGACCGTGCGCCGAGGGCAGTCGCAGCAGCGACCAAGCGTTCCTCCGGGCCCCCCGGTCGTGTGACCCCGTCCAGCGCGAATCCCGAGGCCACCACCGCCACGAGGGCGACCACGGACACCACCACAGTGGGATCCGGCACCTGGGCGCGGGATGCCCGGCCGTCTCCCCCGCTGCTGCGGGACGTGTGACCCGGGCTCACTGGGCGTGGACGGAGTCCGGATCCACGCGCCCCGACACCGCCACCCCGAGCACGGCCGCCGTGCGGCGCAGGTCGTCATCCATCTGGTCGACCAACTGGTCGACGGAGTCGAAGGTCAGCATGGGGCGGATGCGGGCGACGAAGGTGATCGCGATGCGCTCCCCGTACAGGTCCAGGTCGGAACGCCCCAGCACGTGGGCCTCGACCGTGCGACGGGTGCCCTCGAACTGGGGATTGGTCCCCACCGAGATCGCGGCGGGCAGGAACTCCCCGGCCGTGGTCCCGGGCACCTGGCGCACCAACCACCCGGCGTAGACGCCGTCCCCGGGGACGACACCCTCGATGTCGGCGCCGAGGTTCGCCGTGGGGAACCCGAGTGTGCGCCCACGTTTGAAACCGTGCTCGACGGTGCCACGGATGCGGTGGAGATGCCCGAGGACCCGCGCGGCTCCCTCGACGTCCCCGGCCGCCAGGAGCTCACGGACCCAGGATGAGGACCAGCGTCTCCCCGAGGGGTCCTCGATGTCGGTCACGACGATGACCTCGAAGCCGTGGCGACGACCCAACTGGCGCAGCGTGTCCACGGTGCCCGCATTGCGCCGTCCGAAGCGGAAGTCCTCCCCGACCACCACCTCGACGACACCCAGGCGCTCGACCAGGAACTGCACGACGAAGTCCTCGGGGTCCAGGGAGTACACGGAGGCGTCGTAGTGGACCACCAGGGTGGCATCGAGGCCCGTGGCCGCCATCGCATCCAGTCGGTCCCGCAGGGGGCTGATGAGCTGGAGACCCACCTCGGGGCGGTGGACCTGGATCGGGTGCGGGTCGAAGGTACAGGCCACAGCCTCGACACCGGCCCGCCGGGCGCGCTCCACGCAGGTGGAGATGACCTTCTTGTGCCCCTGGTGCATGCCGTCGAAGTTGCCGATGGTCACCACGGCGCGCTCGTCACCCGGCACCTGGTCCAGGCTCGTCCACACCTTCACGCGTACTCCTCCGTCCCGCACCCGTGGGGTGCCGGTCCACCTTCCCGGTCAGAACACCAGGACAGTCCGGACCTTTCCGTCCTCGACACGGGCCAGTCCCAGCACCGTGTTCCCGTCCGGGGCCAGGACCGCCAGGGGGTCCTCCCCCGCTGCGCCGTGCAGCTCCTCCAGCGCCGTGCCCGAGCGCCTGGGCGCCTGCCCGTGGACGAAGCGGGCGGCCTCGTCCTCGTCGATGGGCAGGTCGGGGAACATCGCGCGCGCGGCCACCCCGACGTCGATGACGGGCAGGGCGCCGCCGCCCTCGACGCGGGAGGTCAACTCAGCGAGCGTCTCGGAGTCGGAGAGTGTGAAGGACCCGACCTCGGTGCGCCGCAGCCGGGTCAGGTGGCCCCCGACGCCCAATGTGGCCCCGATGTCACGCGCGAGCGCGCGCACGTAGGTACCCGAGGAGCACTCGACCCGGATGTCGACATCGGTCACGCGCAGGGGCCTGCCGTCGCGGCCGATGAGGTCCTCACGAGGCACGCCCACCACGTCGAGGCGACCGACGTGGACCGGACGTGACGGGATGTCGACCTCGACGCCCTCCCGGGCCAGCGCGTAGGCGCGGCGTCCGTCGATCTTGATCGCGGAGACGGAGGAGGGCACCTGCTCGATGTCCCCGCGCAGGGGGGCCA
>JBQEKJ010000193.1:0-4759 GCA_052103835.1 Pauljensenia sp. | reverse complement strand
CGAAGCACGCCCCACCCAACCCTCGGAGCGTGCTTGCAGCACGCCCGACGCACTCACAGAGACGTGCTCGACGTCAGTCCAGGTGCAGGCGCAGCGTGACGACTGTGCCGCCCTCGTCCCCCGGCTTCCACTCGATGGCGCCGTGCAGCTCGCCGCGCACCATCTGGTTGACGATCTGTGTCCCCAGACCCGTCATGGGAGTGCCGGGCTCGAATCCGACGCCGTTGTCGATGACACGGACCACGAGCACGCCGCCCTCGTCGTGCTGGGCATCGATCTGGACCACGCCGTCACGCCCGGACAGACCGTGCTCGACCGCGTTGGCGACCAGCTCGTTGAGGACGGTGGCCAGGGCCTGGGCATAGTCGGCGCCGACCATGCCGAACCGGCCGGTCGTCACCACGTCGACAGCGTGGTCGGTGGTGGCCACGGCCCCGGAGAGTCGCAGGATCGAACGGGCGACCTCGTCGAAGTCGACCTCCTCCTCGACGTTCTGGGAGAGGGCCTCGTGGACCGTGGCAATGGCCTGGACGCGACGTCCGGCTTCGGCCAGGGCTTGGCGCACCTCCTCGGACTCGCTGCGGCGCGCTTGGAGGCGGAGCAGGGCGGAGACCGTCTGGAGATTGTTCTTGACGCGATGATGGATCTCGCGGATCGTGGCGTCCTTGGTCATGAGTTCCTGCTCGCGACGCCGCACCTCGGAGACGTCGCGAGTGAGGATCACCGCACCCAAGCGGGTGCGACCCTCCATGAGCGGCAGGGCCCGCATGGTCACCGTCGAGGCGTGGGCGCTGATCTCGACGCGCCAGGACGCGCGCCCCATGACGACCACCGCCAGGGTCTCCTCGACCATCGCCTCATCGGAGACGACGTCGGTGATGTACTCCGCCAGGACGTGTCCCCGCACCGACTCCCGGATGCCGAGGCGACGCAAGCAGGACACGGCGTTGGGTGTGGACTGCTGGACGACGCCCTCCTCGTCCAGGAGGATCGCCCCGTCAAGGACGCGCGGTACGCCGTGCGTGGTCACCGTGGGTGTGGAGTCATAGGGGTACTCACCGCGAGTGATCATCTGGCAGAGCACATCAGCCGCCGCCTGTGTCCACCCCTGCGCGCCCAGCGACAGGCGGGGGGAGGAAATGTTCGACTCGCGGGTCATGACGGCGATCACACGACCGTCGTGGAAGACCGGCACGCAGGTCTCCATCATCGAGTACGTGCCCGCCCACCGTGCGGCAGGCGGTCGGATCAGCGCGCCCGTGGCCACCGCGCGGTGGAGCTCAGCCTCCCGGGCTGCGGGCAGGTAGAGGCCGATGATGTCATCGAGGTGGACGGTCGCCGAGGTCGCGGGGCGACAGTGGGCCACGGCCACGAATCGGCCGTCATCGGCGGGCAGCCACAGGACCAGGTCGGCCGCAGCGAGGTCCGCCAAGACCTGCCAGTCGGCGAGGAGGAGGTGAAGCCAGTCGATGTCCGCCTCAGTGAGCGGGGTTGCCGACGCCTCCTCCGCGAGTTGCATCAGGCTTCGCATGCCCCCACTGTAGTGCTGGGGGCCGGGCCCACCGGGCCGCGGTCACCCGCGGCGACCCGCTCCCAGGGGACCTGCCCGGTGCCGCCCGACCCACTGACGGCTGGCCCCCACGGCCCCCTGCAGCAGCGCCCACCCCACCGACCCAGAACCCAGAACCCAGAACCCCCATCCCTGACCCAGGAGGTCGCCATGCACATCAAGGACTCCTACACCTACCCGGCCACCCTCGCACGCATCGGCGAGATGTTCGCCGACCCGGAGTACACACGCTCCCGTGTGGATGTGCGCGGAGTGGTCGACCCGAAGGTCCGCGTCACGGAGGAGGAGGGGACCACGACGATCGCGGTGGATGCCGCCATCGACACCTCGGTGCTTCCCTCCGCTGCGCGCCGTTTCGTACGCTCCGGACTCACGATCAGCATCGTCGAGACTTGGGCGCCGACCCAGGGCACGACCCGCCGCGGCACCACCGAGGTCAAGGTCAAGGGCGCTCCCGTCACCCTTCGCGCGGTCTCGGTGCTCACCGGAGAGGCGGGGACCACCACCCGGAGCGTCGACGCGGAGCTGTCGGTCTCCATCCCCCTGGTCGGTCGCCGTGTGGAGCAAGAGGCAGCGGGCTCGGTCCACTCCCTCTTCGCCAAGGAGCTGGAAGCTGCGCGCACCTGGCTCGAGGCCCACCCGGAGCACTGAGCTCCCGGGCCCATGCCCACGGAGTCCCCGCGCGCAGCCACGGGCCCCTGGACCACAATGGACCCATGAAGATCACACCGAAGGACTCCTCGCCCACCGCCGACGGCGGCCCCACCCCTCCCCTGTTCCTGGAGCGTCAGGGCACGCGCCAGTACGTCGCCCGCAATGCGCGCGGCGCCGAGCTGATCCTGGGGGACGGCCCGGGTCGCTTCTCCCCCGGGGACCTGCTCAAGATCGCCTTGGCCGGGTGCAACGCCATGTCCTCCGACCAGCGTCTGCAGAACGCGCTCGGGGAGGACTTCACGCAGGTCATCGGGGTCTCGGGCGCCTACGACAAGGAGGCCGACCGCTTCGACTCCTTCCAGGTCGAGCTCGTCCAGGACCTCTCCGGTCTGGATGACTCCGCCCGGGAGGACCTGGAGCGCCGCGCCACCGCCGCCATCGACCGCAACTGCACGATCGGCCACACCCTGGTGCGTGGCACTCCCTACACCAAGACCTTCACCTCGGAGTCGGCCGCGGAGGAGGAGTGAGGCCGTGACGCCCCGCCGCGGCCGCCACCTGGTGCGCCTCCCCCACCGCCAGCGTTCCACTGACCAGAGTGCGGAGCGCTCCACCGTCAGTGCGCCCGGCGACGCCACCCAGCGCTCCGCGGGCGATCGCGCCGAGCGGGCCGCGGCCCCCGGCACGTGGCGCCACGCCGTCGATGTGCCCCACGCCGCGAGCCTGCGCACGGCACGCAAGCTGCGCGAGGGCTTCCCCGGGGCCACACCCGCCCAGCTGGTGGAGATCGCGACCCGACGTTTCATGCGCCGCGTCGGGATGGAGAGCGGTGCGGTGGGGGCGGCTGCGGCCTGGCCGGGTGTCGGGACAGCGGTCTCGGCCACCGCCTCGGGCGCACAGCTGGTGGCCTTCGTCTCCGAGGCCGCGCACTACACCCTCGTCGTCGCACACCTCCACGGCATCGACCTGCGTGACCCGGCCAAACGCACATCGCTGGTCCTGGCGGTCCTCACGGGACGCGAGGGCGCGGAGTACATCTCCACCCAGCTCGGCATCGAGTCGGTCGCCTGGTTCAGGGACTCCTTCCTGCAGATTCGCACCGCCTCCGCCCACCAGTTCAACCACCTCATGACGCGCTGGCTGCGCTCGAAGGTCGTCAGCAGGGCCACCACCTCCACGCTGGGCCGGATCCTCCCCTTCGGTGTGGGTGCGGCCGTGGGGTGGGGCATCGGGCGGACCATGGCGCGCCGCGTCGTGGAGGGCGTGCAGGTGGCGTTGGGTCCCGTGCCCATTGACGAGGGCGACCCCCGCATCATCGATGTCCAGGTCGAGGATGACGACGGGGTGCCCGACGTCCCCTTCGAGACCCTGGTGCCACCGGGTACCGCACCCAGGAGGGTCGAGGGCACGGTCTCCGGTCAGACCCCGCAGGGCTGAACCCCGCCGACGGGACGAGCGATCCCGGACCGGGCCGGGCCGGGGCGGGCCGGGGGGCGGGACCACCCTCGCTCATCCGACAGGACTCGGAACACCCCGGGCTGTCATGACCCGGACGTGGGCCCCGGGGATGACCCACCTGTTCGCACACCCTGCGGGCCCCAGTCCACGAACCGGCGGGCCGCCCTCGTCAATGGGGCAGCGGATGGCACACTGGACCCGCCGCGAATGACGCGGCAACCGAGGAGGAGTGGTGGACGAAGCAGTGGTGGACCGCCAGTACGAGGACCTCCTGGGCCGGATCATGGCCGAGGGCACCCCCAAGGGCGACCGCACCGGGACCGGCACACGATCCCTCTTCGGTGCACAGCTGCGCTACGACCTCTCCCGCGGGTTCCCCCTCATCACCACCAAACGCGTGCACCTGAAGTCCGTGGTCGGGGAGCTGCTGTGGTTCCTGCGCGGGGACTCCAACGTCCACTGGCTGCAGGAGAACGGGATCCGGATCTGGAACGAATGGGCTGACGAGGACGGCGACCTCGGACCTGTCTACGGCGTCCAGTGGAGATCCTGGGACGCCGGGGACGGTCGCCACATCGACCAGATCTCGCACGTGCTGGAGACCCTGCGCACCAACCCGGACTCCCGGCGCATGGTGGTCTCGGCATGGAACG
The DNA here is from genome assembly GCA_052103835.1 of Pauljensenia sp. Classification (GTDB taxonomy): domain Bacteria; phylum Actinomycetota; class Actinomycetes; order Actinomycetales; family Actinomycetaceae; genus Pauljensenia. The sequence continues at coordinate 424 of JBQEKJ010000193.1, read as the reverse complement.
TGGGGAGCCTGCCGGACATGGCGCTGGAGCCCTGCCACGCCTTCTTCCAGCTCTACGTGGCCGAGGGCCGTCTGAGCCTGCAGCTCTACCAGCGCAGCGCCGACATGTTCCTGGGTGTGCCCTTCAACATCGCCTCCTATGCCCTGCTGACCCACATGTTCGCCCAGCAGGCGGGCCTGGAGGTCGGGGACTTCATCTGGACGGGCGGGGACTGCCACGTCTACGACAACCACGTCGAGCAGGTCCGCGAGCAGCTCTCGCGCGAGCCCTACCCCTTCCCCCGACTCCAGTTGCACCGGGCGGCGTCGATGTTCGACTACGACTTCTCCGACGTCGAGGTCATCGGATACCAACACCACCCCACGATCAAGGCGACCGTGGCCGTATGAGCGCCGGGGAGACGAGGGGCGGGGCCGCGACGGGC
>JBQEKJ010000192.1:0-4789 GCA_052103835.1 Pauljensenia sp. | reverse complement strand
GCTGGGTGAACTCGGGCTGACGGTCGGCGCGGAAGTCCTCGTCGCGGTAGCAGCGCGCGATCTGGAAGTAGCGCTCCATCCCGGCCACCATGAGCAGCTGCTTGAACAGCTGGGGGGACTGGGGAAGGGCGTACCAGCACCCGGGCGAGAGGCGGGCGGGGACCAGGAAGTCGCGGGCACCCTCGGGGGTGGAACGTGTGAGTGTGGGGGTCTCGATCTCGACGAAGTCGTGGTCGTAGAGGGCCTCGCGCGCCACGCGCGAGACATGGGAGCGCAGACGCAGCGCATGCTGCTCGGGCTCGCGGCGCAGGTCGAGGTAGCGGTACTTCAGCCTCGTCTCCTCCCCGACGTTCCCGGCGTCCTCGGCATTGGACGAGACCTGGAAGGGCAGGGGGGCGGAGGCATTGAGGATCTCGATGTCATCACCCATGACCTCGATGGCGCCGGTGGGCAGGTTCGGGTTCTCATTGCCCTCGGGACGGGCACTGACCTCGCCGGTGACCTTGAGGACGTACTCGGAGCGGAGCTCGTGGGCGACGGACTCATCGCGGACGACCACCTGGACGATCCCTGAGGCGTCGCGCAGGTCCACGAAGGCGACACCACCGTGGTCACGCCGTCGGTCGACCCAGCCTGCGAGCGTCACGGTCTGGCCCACCATGTCGGTGCCCAGGCTCGCGATGTTGTGGGTGCGCAGCACTGATATTCCTTTCGTCGGTACCATCCGCGAGACGGGCGGAGGCGCGCACGAGTCTACGCGCGGGCTCCCGTCACCTCCAATGGCGTCTTCCCCGCAGTCGGCTCCCGGGGTGGGCGGAGGGGCAGCGGCGGGGCGCCTTCGCCGTGCTTGCTCGCTCTGACGCGCTGGTGGGACGATGCCCTCCATGACCTCCCCCGCGCCGGACCCCGAGGATGCGCGCCCGGACCCCCTCAGCGACGATGCGCCGACCGTTCCCTGGTCGCGCCAGGAGATCTCACTGCTCCTCAGCTCCGTGGCGCTCATCACACTGAGCGCCTTCGAGGCGCTGGCCACCACCACCATCATGCCGGCCGTGGTGCACGACCTCGGGGCCGAGTCCTGGTTCTCGGTGGCGTCCGGAGCAGCCCTCGCCGCCCAGCTGCTCGCCACGGTGATTGCCGGCGCCCTCTCCGACTCCCGCGGGGCCCGTCCGGTGTTGCTGGGTGGGATGGGGCTCTTCGTGGTCGGTCTGATGATGTGCGCCCTGGCTCCCCACGTCACGCTCTTCGTGGCCGGGCGGGTCGTCCAGGGGATCGGGGGCGGCATGGTCATCGTGCCTCTCTACGTCCTGGTGGGGTCCGTGGCAACGGAGCGCCACCGGGCCTCCTTCTTCGCCGCATTCTCCCTGGCCTGGGTCCTGCCCTCACTGGTGGGACCGGCCATTGCGGGTCTGGTCACCGCACAGTGGGGATGGCGACCGGTGTTCGGCGCAGTGCCGGCCCTGGCCCTCCTGGCGGGCGTACCACTGCTGGCCCAGATGAGACGTATGGACCTTCCCCCCGGGGGCGCCGATGTCAACCTCCTCTACCTCACGCGTCTGGCCCTGGGAGCTGGGGCAGGAGTCGTGGCCCTGCAGCTCGCCGGTGCCGTGGGTGGGTGGCGAATGGCCGTGCTGGTCTTGTTCGGCGGGCTCCTGACGGCGTGGGCGCTGCCCCGCCTGTTGCCCAGGGGCACCCTCGGCCTGGGCCTGGGCATCCCCTCCGTCATCGCCACCAGGTTCCTCGCCATGGGGTCATTGATGGGTGCCACTGCCTTCGTGCCACTGGTCCTCCAGCGCGTCCACGGCTGGAGCGTCGGGCAGGCATCTGTGGCGGTGACCCTCGGTTCGGTCTCCTGGGCGCTGGGTGCCTCCCTGCAGACGAGGGTGGTGGATCCCGTGGCCAGACGGCGACTGCCCCTGGTCGGCACACTTCTCCTGACATTGGGCTTCCTGCCCGTGGTCGCCCTCGTGTGGGAATGGATGCCGGTGTGGATTGCCCTGGCTGGCTGGTTCGCCTCGGGGTTGGGTATCGGGATGGTCCAGTCGACGCTCTCCGACCTCGCCCTGGGCATGGTCGAGCGCTCGGAGCACGGAAAGGTCTCCTCCTGGCTTCAGGTCGCAGACAGCTCGGGCGCGGCCCTGGAGTTGGCGGTGGTCTCCATCGCCCTCGCACTGTGGGGTCACACGGGTGGGGTGGACTACCTGCCTGCCTCCCTGATCGCATTCGCCATGGCCGCGTGCTCCGTCGTCGCAGCCCTGCGCATCGTACGTTCGCCTGCCTGAGAGTCCGCCCGGGCCCGCCAATTCAGAGGTTTCCGTTCTGCTGGCACCCTCCCGGTGCCACCCTCCCGGTCGCGCAGGAGCACATCTGCTCCCGCCCCTCCGCCCGGTCCATCCGTACACGGCGAGGACCGGAGGCACATGGCTTGGCCGATGCCGGCCATGCACGGCCCGTCCGTGCGCGGGTAGGAAGCGGCGGTCCACCCCCTGACCAGGACGAACCACGCTCGGTCCCGGCACCGCGACCACCGTTCGGTGATGTCTGGGTGGACGCGCCTTCCTGTGGATCTGAACGTCGGGGCGGCGGATTCTTGTCGCCCCGGGGCCGAGACGGCTGTTCTGGGTAGGGTCGTTGTCACGAATCCGCTGTCTCAACCCGCTGGATGCCACCGGGGGCGGCGTTTGCACAGGTCAGGGACTCGCCCGTCTTGGCGGCCGGGTCGAGACGGCGGATCCCGGTCCGCACCGGGATTGAGACGGCGGATCTTGACACTGGAACTCAACCTCAGCGGGGTGTGGGGCCGCAACCGGGCCCGGAAGATCCCGGATTCCTCGCCCAGTGCACGTCCCAGGGTTCTCCCCGGGCCACTTGTCCCGGGTCCGGTCCGCTCCCGGCCCGGTCTCCCGCGACCCGGTGAGGGATGTCACCGGGCCCCTCCCCCACCTCTGGGCGGGCCACGGCTAGGCTGGTCGGGCGATGAGGCGCAGCCCCACAGTGATGGTGACCGGCACGGACCGGTGAGTGTTGTTGGTGAGTCGAGGCCGCGCCGAAGGCCGACCACCGGCCCGGCCCTGGTCAGAGACCACGGTTTCGACGACACCACAACCCCTTGAGGACACTGTGCCCAACACCCCAGAACTGACCCTGTCCGACGTGCTCGCAGAGCCTGTCGCCCACACCGGGACCACGAGCGCCGACACGAACACTGTCGAGGCGCACCCCGCCGAAAACTCCACGCCCGAGGCGCCCGCCGCCGCTGCGGAGTCAACAGCTCCCGCTGCCGAGGCGGCTGCGGACACCCCCGCCCTCGTCGAGGAGACGGACGACACGGCCCCCGATGCCGCTCCCACTGCCGCTCAGGAGCCTGACGCGCCAACACCGACCGACCCGGAGACCACCGAGACGGCCGTTTCGGTGCCCGAGCACTCGGACGCCTCCGAGGCACCGAACACGACCGACACCGATTCCGGCACCCCCGCTGTCAGCGGCTCAGCCGCGGAGGACACCGACCAGGACGGCGAAGGGACGCCCTCGTCGACCTTCGCCTCCCTGGGCCTGCCCAAGGAACTCCTCGAAGCGGTCACCCGGATGGGCTTCGTCGAGCCCACCCCCATCCAGGCCGCCGCCATCCCGCCGCTGCTGCAGCACCGCGACGTCGTCGGCGTCGCCCAGACCGGGACCGGCAAAACCGCAGCCTTCGGACTGCCGCTTCTGGCCATGATCGATCCCGCGGAGCGCGACGTCCAGGCGCTGGTCCTGGCCCCCACGCGTGAGCTCGCCATGCAGTCCGCGCAGGCCATCGAGGACTTCGCCTCCCGCTCCCGCAATGTCGAGGTGGTCGCCGTCTACGGCGGGTCCGCCTACGGCCCGCAGTTGCACGCGCTGCGCGCGGGTGCACAGGTGGTCGTCGGGACCCCCGGCCGCATCATCGACCTCATCGAGAAGCGCGCGCTCAAACTCTCCCACGTCCGCATGCTCGTGCTGGACGAGGCCGACGAGATGCTGCGGATGGGCTTCGCCGAGGACGTGGAGACCATTGCCTCCTCCGTCCCCGACCAGCGCCTCACTGCGCTCTTCTCCGCGACGATGCCCGCCGCCATCGAGCGCGTGGCCAAGACGCACCTCCACGATCCCGTCAAGATCGCCGTCTCCCAGGAGTCCTCGACGGTCGACACGATCCACCAGACCTACGCGGTCGTCCCCTTCAAGCACAAGCTCGGCTCCCTGGGCCGAGTCCTCGCCACCCGCGACGCAGATGCGGCACTCGTGTTCGTGCGCACCCGCGCCGATGTCGAGGAGGTCGCCCTGGACCTCTCGGCGCGTGGCTTCAAGGCCTCCGGCATCTCCGGGGACGTCGCCCAGGCGGAGCGTGAGCGCCTGGTCCAGCGTCTGCGCAACGGTACCCTCGACGTGTTGGTCGCCACCGATGTGGCGGCGCGTGGCCTGGACGTCGAGCGGATCGGCCTGGTCGTCAACTTCGACGTGCCGCGCGAGGCCGAGGCCTACGTGCACCGCATCGGTCGCACCGGGCGCGCGGGCCGCGCAGGTCTGTCACTGACCTTCTTCACCCCCCGCGAACGTTCCCGTCTCCGTCAGATCGAGCGCCTGACCGGCACCCGCATGGAGGAGGTGCCGATCCCGTCCCCCGCCGAGGTGTCGGAGTTCCGCGCGCGCCGCGCACTCGACGGTCTCCCGGAGCGCATCGAGCGCGGCCGCCTCGACCTCTACCACCGCCTCCTGGAGGAGTTCCACGACGCCTCCGACCTGGACGTGGCCGATGTGGCCGCAG
>JBQEKJ010000191.1:1276-4801 GCA_052103835.1 Pauljensenia sp. | reverse complement strand
TCTGCTCGAGGCCGGAGGATTCAGACCCCAACTACACCCTCAATCGTGAAGAGCCCTCGAAGGTCTTGAAGCAGTTCACGTAGACGTCAAGACCTGCTTGGTCAGCGATAGCAAACGGCCCAAAGAATCCCAAGCGGAAGCCGAAGGTGGTACGCACAATCGTGTCGACGTCCTCGATCGTTGCGACTCCCTGTTCGACCACATTGCAAGCCTCTTTCAAAAGCGCATACTGGAGGCGGTTCAGCACCATCCCGGGGGTGTCCGCGACCTGTGCGCCCTGCCTTCCACACCTGGCCAAGATCTCCTTGACCGTATCGATCGAGTCTTGGCTCGTCTCGTTGCTTGCAACGAGCTCAACACCCGGGATGAACGGCGCAGGATTTGAGAAGTGAACCGTCAGAAAGCGAGAGGGGTTTGTCACTGCGGGCTCAAGCACATGAACTGGGATCGTCGACGTGTTCGTTCCGATGATGGCATCACTGGGTGCCGCGGCCGAAATGCGTGCAAGTACCTCCTTCTTCACCTCCGGAAGTTCAAACACAGCTTCCTCGATGAAGTCTGCATCTGCGACTGACTTCTCAATCGTGCCGCCGTCGGTGAGATGCTCCCTGATCTTCGCCGTGGAACCCTTCTCATACAGCCCTTGGTTCTCGAATTCCTGTGCCTCCTTCAGGAGCCGCACCAGCGACTGCTTGGTTTTGGCTTCGTCCGCATCGGCGATCGCTACTTCATAACCGCCAAGTGCCAGTGACTGCGCAATTCCTCCTCCCATGTAGCCTGCTCCGACGACTGCGACCTTCTGAATCTTCTTCGACACTTCAACTCTCCTCTTCGAGATCTTGTCCTGCTGTTGCTCAGCGAAGCGCCGAGCGAAGGACCTGACGGATGTAGTCGGCATTCTCGGCACCGACCCCCAGCCAATCGGACCCGTAGTGCTCCGTCATGAATGGACCGCTGTACCCGAGCGCAAGTGCACGCCTGATCACGTCGCGGTAGTTGATGACGCCGTACTTGAGTGGAACCGGAGCGGACATGTAGCTGCCCGTCGCGGGATCCTCATCACGGATGTAGTTCTTGATGTGCCAGTAGTTCGCGTATGGCAGGACCTTGGCGTACATCTCCTGGAACGGCGGCATCGGCCGGTGGAGCCTGATGAGGTTGCCGATGTCGGGATTGATCCCCACAGCCGGGTGGTCGACGGCCTTGAAGAACGAGACAGCGTCGTCAGGAGTACCGACGAAGGTGTCCTCATAGATCTCCAGGCTGATCTGCAGTCCGAGCTTCTGGGCGTGATCCGCAAGCTCGCGCACGCGCTCGATCGCCACGTCGCGCAGTGCCGGATCATCGTGATGCCCCTCGGCCAGCCAGAACCACAGTGCCTTCTTCTGTCCGTCTGTGAGTCCCTGCTGGAAGCCGATGTTGACGATGGTCGCCCCCAGTTCGGCCGCGCGGTCGATGGTGCGGTGAATGGTGGCAACGTTCCTCTCGCCATTCTCGACATCCACGACACTGTTGCGTCCGATGGAGATCGCAGCCGTCTTCAGACCGACTTCCTCGAGGAGCGCCTTGTACTCCGAGAACCTCTCCTCACTCAGATCGGCGATGGGGATCCAGTCATCCATCGGGTCGATGTGCTTGAAACCGAGCTCGGCCATCTGGAGCATCTGGTCACGCCAGACGTCCATGCTTGCCTCGGCGATGGGCGTGCCGTCCTCCGCAAATGAACCGAAGTTCACCTTGCAGGCGATTGGCCAGTCCTCTGCTGTGTACACGAGTTCCTCCTCATCCGCTTCGTTGCGTGCCTTAAGCATAGATCCTATAGCATCTATGCTATTCACTTCCCTCGGATGAGTGGTGTACTTCACAGTGCCCCTCCTTCCGGTGCGTGAATGCGACCTCACTACTTGACCGCCCCCTCGTGCGCTGGAGACTCCGAAGTACCGTGGACCGCACCAGCACCAGCCGGCCCGGGAGGTCCCCATGTCGATCCGCACGTTCTCCGACGACGAGCTCCGCCGCACCGGCAGCCTCAAGTGGACCGGCATCACGGCCAAGGACGGCAGTCCGACCATCGGGGCGTGGGTCGCGGAGATGGACTTCTGCACCGCCCCGGAGGTTGCCACCGCCATGACGGGTGCCATCGACGAGGGCCTACTCGGCTACCAGCCGTCGTGGATCGCCCCCCGCGTCGCCGACGCCCTCGCCGCGTACCAGCACACCCGCTTCGGGTGGGACCTCCCTGCCGACGACATCCGGCTGGCGGAGTCCGTGCTCCCCGCCCTCCACGCCACCCTCGACCACCTGGTGCGCCCCGGTGCTCCCGTCATCGTCCCCACCCCTGCCTACATGCCGTTCCTGACCATTCCCGGTCGGCACGAGCGTGAGGTCATCGAGGTGCCGTCCCTGCACGGGGAGGCCGCGGACGGGCTCGGGTGGGCGCTCGACCTCGACGGGATCCGCACGGGGCTCGAGGCGGGCGCGGGCCTGGTGATCCTGTGCAACCCCTGGAACCCGACGGGGCGTGTCCTCAGCGAACAGGAGCTCCGCGATCTGCAGGCACTCGTCTCGCAGTACGACGCCCTCGTGTTCTCCGACGAGATCCACTCCCCCCTCGTCCTCGACGACCCCGCCACGCCCTTCCTCTCCTATGCCCGCCTCGGTGCCGAGTTCGCCGCCCACACGGTCACCGCGACGGCTGCCTCGAAGGGATGGAACATCGCGGGCCTGCCCTGCGCGCAGGTGATCCTCCCGGACCCGCAGCTACGCGAACGCTGGGACACCTTCGGGGGCGAGGTCGCCCACGCTGCCTCCACGATCGGCGCGGTGGGGACGATCGCGGCCTACACGGACGGCCTGGAATGGCAGGGCGAGGTCCGCCGCTACATCTCCGGGAACGTCTCTCTGGTCGCCGACGCTCTCCGCGGCTCTCCCATCGACTTCACGGTGCCCGAGGCCACCTACCTGACGTGGTGGGGATTCGAGGGTCTGGGCCTAGACCCCAACCCGGCGGCCGCGCTGCGGGAGCGTGCCCACATCGCGGTGAACGCGGGGCGCACGCTCGGCACCGGGTGGGAGCAGTGGGCGCGCTTCAACCTGGCGTGTTCCCACCGCTGCGCCGAGGAGATCGTCGAGCGCACCCTCGCGCTCCTCCCCTGATCCCACCAGCCCGCTCCTCGCCGAGGTCCGCTCTGTTCTGGTGGTGAGGTCCGCTCTGTTCTGGGCCTGAGGTCCGCTCATTTCAACCCGTGAGGTCCGCTCACTTGTGGGCATGCGGCCTGTCCTCGCGGGCGCACTCTGCCACGCGTCCTCCCCCGACGGCTCGGGCGACCCATTGACGAGGGCGGCCAATAGCCCACCGGATCTAGTCCATCCAGCGGGACCTCCCTGGGACTGGCATCGGCAGAGGACTTGACCGGAGCGGGGCGGACCTCGACCCCACAAGTGAGCGGACCTCAGGCCCAGAACAGAGTGGACCTCGCCGAAGGGAGTGGGTCAGGGGAGGGCGAGGACCGCCTCCACGCCCCG
>JBQEKJ010000191.1:0-1176 GCA_052103835.1 Pauljensenia sp. | reverse complement strand
GGACCTCGCCGAAGGGAGTGGGTCAGGGGAGGGCGAGGACCGCCTCCACGCCCCGGCGCACCGTCTCCCCCGCCCGGGCCGCCGCCTCCAGCACCACTGCCGGGTCGGTGGGCGCCGCGGCGAAGGACAGGTCCGAGACCACGCTCATCCCGCCCACACGCACACCCAGCGCGTGCAGGGTGAGCGCCTCCATGACGGTCGACATCCCCACGCAGTCCGCGCCCGTACCGGCCAGCCACCGGGTCTCGGCGCGGGTCTGGTACTCGGGACCCCGCAGGATCGCGTACACGCCGCGCCGCTGGCACACCCCGCCCAGTGCCTCGGTCAGCTCCGGGTCCCACACGCCGGTGGTGTCCAGGAAGACCGTCCCGTCGAAGGGCGAGTGCCCGGAGAAGTTCAGGTGGTCCTCCACCGCCATGACGTCCCCGAGTTCCCAGTCCCGCAAGCACCCGTTGGCGTTGCACAGCACCGCCGTCCCGACCCCCGCTGCGGCGGCAGCCCGCACGAAGGTCGTGACATGGGAGGCGGAGACGCCCTCGTAGAGGTGCGTGCGCCCGAGCGCGACGAGGACGTCGTGGTCGCCGCGGCGGTAGGAGCGGACCTCGTCGAGGTGGCCGTCGGCCTGCGGCTCGAGGACCCCGGGGATCTCGGAGAGCCGGAACCGCGAACGCGGCTCGCCCCAGCCGTCCAGGGCCCCCGACAGGCCGGAGCCGAGGACCACCACCGTGTCGTGGTGCTCGACGCCGGAGAGCTCGATGATGGCGCGGGCGTCCTCGTGGGACTCGGCGCGCAGCAGGGCGGTGCGGAACTGGTCCGGCGTCATCGCAGCCGCTCCCCCGCCTCGTCGACACCGACCCCGCCACGGGCGCCCCCGACCCCGTCGATGCCGAAGCGCCGTGCACCGGCCTCCTCCTGGCGACGCACCCGCCCCCGCGAGGTCAGCAGGTAGCCGACGAGGCCGATCACCAGTGCGAGGAACACTCCGATGTTGGAGTACGCCCAGTCGCCCTCGCGCCCGCCGATGGGGCCCAGGAGGTAGCCCTGCCAGGCCAGCCACGGTGCGTAGGTGTTGACCACCAGACCCCAGCCGACGAAGGTCGCCACCGCCAGCGAGGCGATCGCCCCCCAGTTGACCGAGCCGTAGACGCCGGAGCGGCGGAAGAGATCGGGCTCGTT
>JBQEKJ010000190.1:804-4803 GCA_052103835.1 Pauljensenia sp. | reverse complement strand
CGCTGAACATCTTGGTGGATGAGGAACAGAACCTCACGCTCATCGACTGGGAGTACGCAGGCATGTCTGACGTCACCAGCGATCTCGCGACGTTTACGGTGTGTGCCCAACTCAGTGACGAGGTTGCCGAGCTGGCGTTGCAGTACTATTACGGACGAGCCGCCACATTCGACGAGCGGCGGCATTTCTGGGCATACGTTGCTCTCGCGGGCTGGTGCTGGTACGTCTGGGCTCTGGCCAAGGAGGCGCAAGGCGACGACGTGGGGGACTGGCTCGAGGTGTACAGGTCATTCGCAGAAGACAACGTCGACCGGGTACTGAGTTGGTATGAGCGTCCGATGACCCAGTCCGCAGGGACTTCCGCAGCGAATGTACTCAAAGGAGCTTGAAGACCATGAAGTTCGGAGTTCTGAGTGGGCTCTTGTGGGGGCTGGACACTGTGGTGCTGGGGATCGCGCTCGCCATGGGCCTGTTCAGCGATGCTCCCCAGGCCGCCCTGGTCGGCGCCTTCCTCCACGACGCTGTGTGCATGCTGATCCTTCTCGTCTACATGGGCGTCCGGGGGAGACTGAAGGACACCGCCAAGGCCGCGCGAACGGCGAGTGGCAGGGTGGTGATGGTAGGAGCGTTGCTGGGTGGGCCCATTGGGATGACAGCGTATCTGGTCGCCATCGACAACATCGGTCCGGGCTACACTGCGATCCTGTCCTCCTTCTATCCTGCTGTGGGAACGGTACTGGCTGTCGTCTTCCTCAAGGAACGGATGCGAGCCCGTCAGGTCGTGGCACTGCTCGTGGCGCTGGCCGCCATCATGGCGATGGGGTGGTCGTCAGCAGGTGCCCCGACCGGCGGGAGCGCGGTGCTTGGGATAGTGGCCGCCGTGGTCTGCATGTGCGGTTGGGGATCCGAAGCGGTGCTCCTCGCCTGGGGTATGCGCGACGAGATGGTCGACAATGAGACAGCGCTTCAGATTCGCGAGACGACCTCCGCGCTCGTGTACGGCATCATCATTGTTCCGCTCGTCGGAGCGTTCGGTTTTGCACGGGAGGCCGCATTCACGGATGCGACCGGAGTCATCGCGATTGCTGCTCTTGCGGGCACCCTGTCCTACCTCTTCTACTACAAGGCGATAGACCTCATCGGAGCGGCGAGAGGCATGGCTGTGAACATCTCGTACTCAGCATGGGCCGTCTTCTTCGGGGTCTTCCTCATGGGCACAATTCCGGGGCCGCTTCAGGTGGTCTGTTGCATCGTGATCATTGTGGGGACGGTTCTCTCCGCATCCGCAAACTGGAGCGACTTGGCGTTCTGGAGATCCGCGGCCGTGGCATCCCAGGAGCGGGCCAGCAGATGAAGAAGGGCGGGGTGGGCTGCGGAGGACGCCGTGCGAGTGCTCATCGTTCGAGAGCGTTCGACCGGGACAGGACTCAGACGCAGACTTCTGTTCCTGCAACGGGCATTCTTGGAGGATCTGGTCGATACGTCGGCCACGTCGTGTGTTCGGAGGCATGCTTGTGATGAAGGGCATCATTCTTGCGGGTGGGTCGGGCACTCGGTTGAATCCGATCACGTTGGGGACGTCGAAGCAGTTGGTGCCGGTCTATGACAAGCCGATGATCTACTACCCGTTGAGCACGTTGATGCTTGCGGGGATTCAGGATGTTTTGGTCATCACGACGCCGCATGATGCGTCGGCGTTTCACAGGTTGTTGGGGGATGGGTCCCAGTTGGGGGTGAGTATCTCCTACGCGGTTCAGCATGAGCCCAATGGGTTGGCGCAGGCGTTCGTGTTGGGGGCTGGTTTCATCGGTCGTGATCCGGCGGCGTTGGTGTTGGGGGACAACATCTTCTATGGGCCTGGTATGGGCACGAAGTTGCGTCGGCATGTGGATCCGGAGGGTGGTGCGGTCTTCGCGTATCACGTGTCGAATCCTCGGGAGTATGGTGTTGTGGATTTTGATGAGGATTTCAGGGCTTTGTCCATTGAGGAGAAGCCGGAGAAGCCGAAGTCCAATTATGCGGTGCCGGGCTTGTATTTCTATGACAATGATGTGGTGGCCATTGCGAAGGATTTGAAGCCTTCTGCGCGTGGGGAGTATGAGATCACGGATGTGAATCGTGTGTATTTGCAGCATGGTTTGCTGTCGGTGGAGGTGTTGCCGCGTGGTACGGCGTGGTTGGATACGGGGACGTTTGATTCGTTGGCGGATGCCACGAGTTTCGTGCGTACTGTTGAGAGTCGTCAGGGGATGAAGATTGGGTGCCCTGAGGAGGTTGCTTGGCGTATGGGTTTCATTGATGATGAGGGGTTGCGTGAGCGAGCGTTGCCGTTGGTGAAGTCCGGGTACGGGCAGTACCTGCTCGAGTTGCTGGGTGACGAATGAGGGCGGAGCTGTGAGGGTCCTTTTCGACGCGACGATGATCCCTGCCAATCTCGGAGGAGTGGGTCGATATGTCGACGACCTTGTCCCCGAGTTGACCGATGTCGGGGTGGATCTCGTGATGGCGGTCCAACCACGCGATGCCGACCACTTCTCCGCGGCAGTCCCTCGGGCGGAGATCGTGTCCGTCGAGCGGCCGCTGGGCAATCGGATCCTCCGCATGGCATGGGAACAGGTGGGGCTCCCCGGACTGGTCGAGCGGGTGCGCCCTGACGTTCTGCATTCGCCCCACTACACATTTCCGGAGCGCTGTCGCGTTGCGCGGGCGGTCACCCTCCACGACGCGACCTTCTTCTCCCTTCCCGAGACGCACTCATGGGTGAAGCGGGAGTTCTTCACCCGAGCGATCCGGCGAGCGGTGAACAAGGCCGACGCCCTGATCGTTCCGTCGATTGCGACCCGTGACGAGACGATCCAGTACGCGGGGGGCGACATCGAGCGATTCCACGTTGCCTACCACGGAGTGGATCGGAATGTGTTCCACCCGGTGGGCGATGCGGATCGGGCTCGCGTAGCCGCTTCCCTCGGACTGGGCGAGAGACATTACATAGGGTTCTTGGGGACGTTGGAGCCCCGCAAGAATGTGCCAAATCTGGTGCGGGGCTGGATCGAGGCGTGCGCGGCACTGGAGGATCCGCCGGCGCTCGTGCTCGCGGGAGGCGACGGGTGGGACGAGGCAATCGACCCTGCCATCGCCGCAGTTCCGGACGGGCTCACGCTCGTCCGCCCCGGGTATCTTCCCCTGGCAGATCTCCCGGGGTTCCTCTCGGGAAGCGAGGTCCTCGCCTACCCCTCGGTCGGCGAGGGCTTCGGACTCCCGGTCCTGGAAGCCATGAGTTGTGGGGCGGCAGTCCTCACCACGCGCCTGACATCGCTTCCGGAGGTGGGTGGCGACGCCGTCGAGTACTGCGGGACGGACTCCCGCTCGATCGCGGCGGCTCTTGTCTCGCTGCTGTCGAGTCCTGCCAGGCGAGCAGACCTTGGTCGTGCCGCCATCCAGCGAGCGGCTCACTTCACCTGGCGGCAGTCGGCGCTCTCCCACGTCGAGGCCTATGAGTATGCGCTGAGCCATCGGCGCCGAGCTGTGTGATCCGGACGGAGAGGTGGTTCGGCGAGACATCCTCGGTGCAGGCCACGAGCAGAACCACTCATGGTCGGATGTGGACCCGGCGCCACCCTATGGTGGTGGCATGAGCATTCGGGTGGCACTCACGGTCGAACAGCTGTGGCAACCTGTTCCAGGCGGGTCGGGACGCTACATCGTCGAACTTGCGCGCGAGCTCCCTGCAGCTGGCGTTCGACCTGTCGGCGTTGCCGCGCGGAGGGGCTGGAACAGTCCGGACGAAGCGGGTGTCGGACTCGGGATCCCGGTGGTCCACTCGCGACTGTCCAGGCGTGAGCTGTACGCAGGCTGGGACCGTCTGCGGTGGCCGAGCGTGGACCCGTTGGTCCCGGGAGCCCAGGTGTTCCATGCGACCACGTGGGCGATCCCCGTCACGGGGAAGCCTCTTGTCGTGACGGTCCATGACACTGCCTTCCTACGCGATCCGGGACATTT
>JBQEKJ010000190.1:0-794 GCA_052103835.1 Pauljensenia sp. | reverse complement strand
CATGGGGTCGAGTACTTCAAGCGCGCACTGGACATCACCCGACGTCGGGCTGACCTCGTCATCGTTCCTTCGCAGGCGACGGCAGAGGACTGCGCGTCAGCAGGAATTGGTCGCGAGCGGATCAGGGTCATACCGCACGGTGTGAGATCCACGCCAGTGGGGGAGCGGGCCGCGCAGCACTTCCGGAGCGCTCACCGACTGTCGAGGCCATACGTGCTGTGGGTGGGAACCCGTGAGCCGAGGAAGAACCTTCCCGCCCTCCTCAAGGCATACGAGGAGGTCGCTCGGATCTCTGACCTGGACCTGGTTCTCGTGGGACCCGAGGGCTGGGGGGATGACGCCGAGGAGCGGGAGCTGCTTCGTGTCCTCCCGACAGGTCGGGTCCACGTCCTGGGGCGCCTTGAGGATCGCGACCTCGACGCTGCCTATGCGTGTGCCCGGGTCTTCTGTTTCCCGTCCTCCTGGGAGGGCTTCGGACTGCCCGTCCTTGAGGCGATGGCTCACGGCGTTCCGGTGGTGACCTCCAAGGGGACGTCCATGGAGGAAGTCGCTGGCCCGGTTGCCAACTTGGTGGACCCAGGATCACCACCAGAGATATCTGCCGCGATCCTCGAGGCTGCCGGTCAGCAGCACGATGAACGCGCCTCTCAGGGGCGTGTGCGTTCCCAAGAGTTCACGTGGTCCCGATGTGCGCGGGCCCACGCACGGGTCTACCAGGAGCTCCTCGCGTGAGGGCCCGGGTGGTCGTCGTCAACTGGAGGCAGCCCGACCTCACCCTCAGAGCTGCCCGCTCG
>JBQEKJ010000189.1:0-4828 GCA_052103835.1 Pauljensenia sp. | reverse complement strand
AGAACTGGGCGACCGGAGCCAGATCGGGGTGGTTGCCGACCACGGCGACGACCTCGATGGGCAGGCCCTGGCTGCGCTGACGGTAGAGCAGGTCCGTCAGGCAGTGACCCTCCCGGGAGACCATGATGACGGTGCGCAGGGAACGTCCCAGCTCATCGACGTGCCACGTGGCGCCGAAACGCTCGGCGACCTCGACGATCCCCTCTTCGACGGGAATGCGTCCCACGGGGGAGTCGACCTCGACCCTCATGAAGAACAGCCCTGAGTCGGGATCCCCGAACTGCTGGGACTGGATGATGTTGCCGCCGATTCCCGTCATCACTCCGGACACCGCATGCACGATGCCGGGCTGGTCGGGGCAGGACAGGGTGACGACCAGCTTCGTGGAGGTCGTGGTGGGGTTCGCCATGGCCACAGGGTAGCCGCGCGCGAGGCCGCACGTGGTCGCGGGTCCGGGCGTCGGGACCGGGGCATCGTGGGCCGTGCCCCCGGAAACTGATGGCAGGGTCGTGCATTCACTGTCCGGGAAACAACCCTGCCACCCGTGCACAACCCTGCCAGCGAGTTCTGGCCGGCGCCGTTTCCCTGGGCTTCCGACCGCCCGGGGCAACCGTACGGCGCGTCAGCTCGTCTCCGACGTGAGGGCGTGCCTCGCGGTACGGACGAGGCGTGCCTCGCGGTGCAGGCGGGGCGTGCCTCAGGGACCTGAAGAGGCGTGCCTCGACACGGGAGCAGGCAATGGGAGGGGCCGGTCGGGGAGCACTCCCCGCCCGGCCCCGGCCCGGCGGCGCCACCCTCGTCCGCCCGAGGGCGGAGCGTCACGGCACCCCGGCTGCGAATGCGCCCCCGCGGCTCACTACACGGGGTCTCACCTCTGGCTCACTTGATGAAGCCGAGCTCCTTGACAGCCTCGTACTCCTCCTGCAGCGCCTTGATGTTGTGGTCGATCCCGGCGCGGGTGCCCTCGGAGATCTCCAGGCCGTCGACGACCACGTACTCGCCGCCCTCTGCCTTGACGGGGAAGCCGAAGGACAGACCCGCGGGCACCCCGTAGTGGGTGCCATCGGAGTAGACACCGGCGGTGACGAACTCATCCTTGGGCGTGCCGAAGATCCACGTGTGCACGTGGTCGATGGCGGCGTTGGCAGCCGATGCCGCCGAAGAGGCGCCACGAGCTGCGATGATGGCTGCACCGCGCTTGGCGACGGTGGGGCGGAACTCCTCGGCCAGCCACTTCTCGTCGACCAGGTCCAGGGCGGGCTTGCCGGCGACGGTCGCGTAGGAGACATCGGGGTACTGGTCGGCGGAGTGGTTGCCCCACACGACGATCTCCTTGATGTCGGCGACGTGCGAGCCGGTCTTGTGCGCCAGCTGGGACAGCGCGCGGTTGTGGTCCAGGCGCATCATCGAGGTGAAGCGGGTGGCCGGGACGTCGGGGGCAGCGTTCTGGGCGATGACCGCGTTGGTGTTGGCCGGGTTGCCGACCACCAGGATGCGCACGTCATCGGCTGCGCCCGCGTTGATGGCGGCACCCTGGGGTCCGAAGATCCCGGCGTTGGCCTCCAGCAGGTCCGCGCGCTCCATGCCCTTGGAACGGGGGCGGGCCCCGACCAGGTAGGCGACGTTGGTCCCCTCGAAGGCCTTGGTCGCATCATCGTAGATGTCGACACCGGCCAGCAGCGGGAATGCGCAGTCGTCGAGCTCCATCGCGGTGCCCTCGGCGGCCTTGACGGCCTGGGGGATCTCGAGCAGGTTCAGCTTGACGGGGACGTCGGGGCCGAAGAGCTGGCCCGATGCGATGCGGAAGAGGAGGGCGTACCCGATGTTGCCGGCGGCGCCTGTGACGGTGACGATACGGGGATCTGCCATGTGAGCAACTCCTTGTGTGGTGTTCCTGCGACGCAAGGGCTGCGCCGCTTCCTCGTCCGACGGTCCATCCGTCGGACACGACTCCTCCAGAGTAGGCGGTGGTCAGGGCCACGGACAGTGCCAGCAGTCCCAGACCGGGCCCACGTCCGACGTGACCTGCGCAATAGAACTACCGTTGGAGCAGACCGGTCCGACGTGCCGAGGGGCGCCGACGGGCGGATGGCAGGACCACTGACGAGGGCGGCGCCGACAGCGGTGCGGACGGGGTGTGACATGGGTGAGAAGAAGCGGCGCAAGCAGGCGGCAGCCGAGGAGAAGGCCCGCAACGCGGCCATCGAGCGCGCTCGCAGGGCCGGCACCGAGGCACGCGACGCGCGGGAGAACGCAAGGTCCGGGAAGAAGGGGCACAGCGGGAAGAGCGGGAAAAGCCGGAGGACCGGCGCGACCACGGGCAACGGCGTGACGGGAGCGTGGAGTTCTGACCCGCGTGAGCTGCTGCGGGTCGGGCCACAGTTCGACCTCGCGGACCTCTCCCGGGACTCCACACCCGGATGGGACCAGGGGCGCAGGGCTGCGGAGAAGTGGACGGCCACCCGTTCGGAGTTCCTCTCCCAGCTCCAGGAGCGGCTCTACGCCTCCTCCCGAGGCGGGGCCCAGGACAGCGTGCTGCTGGTCCTGCAGGGTCTGGACACCTCCGGCAAGGGAGGCATCGTGCGCCACGTCGTCGGCCAGGTCGACCCGCAGGGCATCGAGCTGGCTGCCTTCAAGGCACCGACCGAGGAGGAACGCCAGCACGATTTCCTGTGGCGGGTCCGCCCACGCCTGCCCCGTCCCGGCCATATCGGCGTCTTCGACCGGTCCCACTACGAGGACCTGCTGGTGCCCACCGCCCAGGCCCTGACGGGGCGCCGCGACGAGCACGGCGAGTCCTGGGTGGTCGACACCGAAGAGCTCAACCGTCGCTACCACGACATCTACGAGATGGAGCTCGCCGCCACCCAGTCCGGTATGCGTATCGTCAAGGTGTGCCTGATGGTCTCCTACGAGGAGCAGGGGCTGCGTCTGAGGGAGAGGCTCGACCGCTCGGACAAGCACTGGAAGTTCTCCACCAACGACCTGGACACCCGTGACGACTGGGTGCACTTCCAGGCCGCCTACGCGGAGGTCCTCTCACGCACCTCCACCGAGATCGCGCCCTGGTACGTCGTCCCCGCTGATCGGAAGTGGTACTCCCGTCTGGCGGTCACGGAGATCCTCACCCGCACCCTGGCCGGGATCGACCCGACCTGGCCCGCCGCCACCTTCGACGTGGAGGCTGCACGGACGCGGCTGGATGCGACCCTGACGCCCACTGCGCTGCGCAAGTGGGCCCGGGAGAAGGAGGCCGTCCAGGAGGAGTGGATCACCGCCGACGAGTCCGTCTCCCTGGCGGTGGACGAACTCAATGCGGCCTCGCGTCTGGATGCGACCCGGAGCCTCACGCAACAGGACCACGAGGCGGGCAACGCCCCCACCTCCTGAGCTCGAAGTCCGTCCTGTTCCGGGTCGAAGTCCCTCCTGAACTGCGACGAGGTCCGTCCTGTTCCGGGGTCGAGGTCCGTCCCAGCGAGTCCTGCGCCGGTTCCCGTTGGGTCCTGTGACTCCTGTTCCGACCCCCCGGAGACCATGTGGCGTCCTCTCTCGTCCGCGTCCGTGCCCTGCCACACCGCAATCGAACGGGTCCGCCCTCGTCCACTCCCCGACCCGTCCCTCCCCTGCCACTTCCCGAAGCGCGACCGGGAGCGACCGGGGCGCAGTCACCATCACTGCCCGAAGGCGACTCCGAAAGCACGGTCGAGGTCCTCGACGAGGTCCTGTGTGTCCTCCAGCTCCGCCGAGATGCGCACCAGGTTGGGCGGGATGTCCGCCAGTTCCTGGACCTCGGGGAGGAGTTCCCCGTGCGTGGTCTCGGGTGAGTTCACGATGAGGCTGCGCACGTCACCGATGTTGACGTGGTAGGAGAAGACCTCCAGGGCGCTGATGAATGTCTTCAGCCGGTCACGGTCCCCAGCGAATCCGAAGGAGAGGATGCCCCCGGCACCCTGGGGGAAGTCCCGGCGGGCGAGGTCGTGGAACTCGCTGGAGGCCAGGCCCGGGTACCGCACCCACTCGACGTGCTCGTGCCCCTGGAGGTGCTCCGCCAGGGCCTGGGCGTTGCGGACCTGGGCGTCGAGGCGTTCCTTGATGGTCGCCAGGCCGAGCAGGGCCAGGTAGGCCTCGGAAGGCGCGAGTTTGGCCCCGATGAACTCCAGGTGGAAGGCACGCAGGGCAGTCGTGATGGGAGCTGTGGGGGCTGCCTCGAGCACCGTGCGCGGGTGATCGCGGATGTCGCGGATCTTCCAGGACTTCTCGTGCAGGTTGGCGAAACGCTCCGGTCCGTACCGGAACGTCCCGTTCTCCACGACCAGGCCTGCGATCACGTTGCCGTGGCCCGAGAGTCCCTTCGTCGCTGAGTACACGACGATGTCGGCACCGTGCTCGAACGGGCGCAGCAGGTAGGGCGTGGCCACCGTGTTGTCGACGACGAGGGGGACGCCGTGGCGGTGGGCGACCTCGGCGATGGCGTCGATGTCGTAGAGCTCGGCATTGGGATTGGAGATGCTCTCGATGAAGATCGCGCGGGTATCCTCGTCGATGAGCGCCTCGTAGGCGGCGGGGTCGGAACGGTCTGCGACGAATCGGGTGTTCACCCCGAATCTGGGCAGGAAGTCCCTGAGTGCCTCCTGGGCCGCGCCGTAGAGGGAGGAGCCCGAGATGATGGTGCCCCCTCCCTCGCCCAGGAGCAGGGCGACGTAGGTGATCGCGGACATTCCCGACGCCAGTCCGATGGCCGCGCTCCCGCCCTCCAGGGCGGCGATGCGCTCCTCCAGGACGCCCACCGTCGGGTTGCCCACCCGCGTGTAGATCCCCGCGGCCTCCT
>JBQEKJ010000188.1:316-4878 GCA_052103835.1 Pauljensenia sp. | reverse complement strand
ATGCACGTTAACACGATGTGGGAACTTGAGAAATCCTTCATGTAGAGCCTCTCGTTCAACTCCAGCGCGGAGGAGGGCCGTCAGGCACTCTTCGACCTCCTCGACCGCGCTGATGTCCTGATCACCAACTGGCGTGAGCAGAGCCTTGCACGTCAAGGTCTGGACTTCGACACCCTTCATGCGAGGTACCCCCGGTTGGTCTACGGCATCGTCACGGGCTACGGCCAGACAGGCCCGGACCGTGACCTGCCGGGATTCGACTTCACGGCCTTCTTCGCCCGTGGCGGCTACCTGGGCAGCCTTCGCCAGAGCACGGACCGGCCATTCAACGTGGTCCCCGGCGCAGGCGACCACAATGTCGGGATGAACCTGGCTGCGGGGATCCTCGCAGCGCTCCTCGGTGCGCGCGAGACCGGACGCGGTGAGAAGGTCGAGACCTCTCTCCTGGAGACCGCGGTCTTCAACCTCGGGATCCCGATCCAGTCGGCTCAGTACGCCGAGATCGGAGCCAGCTACCCGATCGATGCACGCGAGTCTGACAGCCCGCTGATCTGCGCCTGGCTGACCAAGGACGGGCGCTACATCCAGACATGCATGCCCAACTACAACCAGTACTTCAGCACCTTCATCTCCGCCATCGGGCACCCCGAACTCGCCGATGACGAACGCTACTTCCCCATCCAGAACCTCCAGAAGAACCGCCTGAACACCGAGGTGTACGACCTGATCATGGCCGCCTTCGGCGAGAAGACCGCGGAGGAGTGGAAGCCGATCCTCACCGACGCCGACATCCCGTTCTCCGTGTGCCAGACCTGTGCGGAGATTCTTGAGGACCCCCAGGTCTGGGCAACTGACACGCTCTACACCCAGACCTATCCCACGGGCAACGAGCGGACACTCGTCCGTCTTCCCGTGCGCTTCCAGGAGTTCGGGACGCCCTCACCGCGTCCGGCCTCCGTCATCGGCGGGGACGGACCCGAGGTCCTCCGCGACGTGCTGGGGTACGACGAGGACACAATCTCACGTCTCCAGAAGGACGGAACCGTCTACGTGTGGACCGACGCGGACAAGAGCTGACCCCATGACGACGTGCTTCGCAGGTGTCGACGTCGGATCCACGACCTCCAAGGCTGTGGTGATTGACCGTGACGGACAGGTCCTGGCGCGGGCGCTGCGACCCGAGGGAATCGGATCAACTGCCGGGGAGACCGTC
Source organism: Pauljensenia sp. (assembly GCA_052103835.1). GTDB lineage: Bacteria > Actinomycetota > Actinomycetes > Actinomycetales > Actinomycetaceae > Pauljensenia. Next base: position 3,665 of record JBQEKJ010000188.1, on the reverse strand, counting down.
CTCCGCGAGGCCGTGGAAGAGGCCTGCGGAGGCTTCGAGGGCGTGGGGTTCATCGTGGCCACCGGGTACGGCCGCAAGATCTTCCCCCACAGCGATCGTCAGGTCAGTGAGCTGTCCTGCCACACCAGGGGCGTCGCCCATGTCGTCCCCGGTGTGCGCACCCTCATCGATGTCGGTGGCCAGGACGCGAAGGCCATGTCGATCAATGCCGAGGGCGTGATGACCGCCTTCCAGATGAATGACAAGTGTGCCGCCGGCACCGGGCGTTTCCTGGAGGTGATGGCCTCCATCCTCCATGTGGGGATCGGCGACCTGGAGACGGAGTACTTCGCCTCCACCGACCCCGTGAAGATCTCCAGCACCTGCACGGTCTTCTCCGAGTCGGAGGTCATCTCCCAGCTTGCTCGCGGTGCGAAGCGGGAGGACGTGGTCGCAGGGATCTGCCAGTCCGTCGCCTCCCGCTTCGCCGCCCTCGTCTCACGTGTGGGCGTGGAGCCGAAGGTCTGCATCAGTGGTGGTGTCGCGAGGAACCACGGGGTCCGGGACGCGCTCGCCCGGGACCTCGGGGTTCCCATCGAGGCGCCTCCCTACGCCCAGTACATGGGGGCCCTCGGGGCGTCCCTGTACGCCAGGGAATTCGCCAAGAACAAGAGTTAGGGGACGAGAATCATGAGTGAGGCCCAGAAGAAGCCGAGAAAGCCACTGGATCCGAATTCCGGTCGCGCCAAGATCAACCAGATCACGACCGACCACTATGCCGGCGTGTGGGCAGCGAAGGAGGCCGGGGAGAAGGTCGGCTGGTGCGCCAGCAACTTCCCGCAGGAAATCTTCGAGACCCTCGGCATCAAGGTCTGCTACCCGGAGAACCACGCGGCAATGGTTGCCGCACGTGGTGGCGGGGAGCGGGTGTGCACCGTCGCCGAGGGCAAGGGGTACTCGCCCGACGTGTGCGCATACTCGCGCATCTCCATGGGCATCGCCAACGGTGCCGAGACACCTGAGCAGCCCGTTCCGCTGCCCGACTTCCTTCTGTGCTGCAACAACATCTGCAGCGTCATGATGAAGTGGTATGAGAACCTGGCCCACCAGCTGGACATCCCCATGGTCTTCATCGACATTCCGTTCAGCACCGAGTACGACCCCACCGATGAACAGGTGGCCTACGTCCGGGCGCAGTTCATTGACGCCATCCACCAGCTGGAGGAGATCACGGGGCGGACCTGGGACGAAGACCGTTTCCGGGAGGTCATGAAGATCTCGAACCGCGTGTCCCGCGCCTGGTTGAAGATCGCCGACTACACGAAGTACAAGCCCTCTCCCTACAACGGCTTCGACCTGCTCAACTACATGGCGGCAGCTGTCTTCGCACGGGGCACCCTCCAGGCGGCGGATGCCTTCGAGACGCTGTGCGCTGAGCTGGACACCGCCGTGCGTGAGGGGACGACGACTTTCCGAGGCGAGGAGCAGCATCGCATCCTCTTCGAGGGGATCGCCTGCTGGCCCTACCTCCGGGTGACCAACCAGGGGCTGCGCGAGGAAGGGATCAACACCGTGGCCACCATCTACGCCAACGCCTTCGCATTCATCTACGACGACTTCGACGGCATGGTCCGCCGCTACTGCGAGGTTCCCAATGCGGTGAACCTGGAGCGCTCGCGTGACCAACGCATTGGGTTGATCAGGAACCAGCACGCCGACGGCATGCTGGTCCACACCAACCGCTCCTGCAAGATGTGGAGCGGGTTCATGGCCGAAGAGAGTCGCCAGATCGGCGCGGCATGCGACATCCCGGTGGCCTCCTTCGACGGGGACCAGGCCGATCCACGCAACTTCTCCGAGGCTCAGTACCTCACCCGGGTCCAGGGCCTCGCCGAAGTCATGTCAGAGAGAGAAGGTCAGCATGTCCAGCACTGATGAGGTCTTCGCGGCCGCCCGCGAGGCCGCCACGTCCCCCCGAGCCCGCCTCGACGCCTACCTGGCGCAGGGCCACACCGTGATCGGATGCCTGCCCGAGTACACGCCCGTGGAACTCATCCACTCCCTGGGGCTCATCCCCTTCGGAGTGTGGGGAGCGGACCGCGTGGCCACCAAGTCGGCACGCTACTTCCCAACCTTCTACTGCGGCTTGCTCCAGACCGCTCTGGACCTCGGGATCGAGGGCGGGTACGAGGGCCTCGCGGCTGTCGTGATCCCCAACCTGTGCGACCAGCTGAAGGCGACAGGACAGAACTGGAAGTACGCCGTCCCCGACATCCCGTTCATCCCGATGAGCTACCCCCAGAACCGCAAGACACCTGCGGGCCGCGCATTCACCCGCTCTTCATACCGGAGGGTCATCGACGCACTGGAGAAACTCACCGGTGCCGCCTTCGACGAGGGTGCCCTCCAGCACAGCCTGGACGTCTACAACGAGCACAACGAGCTGATGCGGCGTTTCAGCGCGGTCGCTGCAACGCGTGCGGAGGTGGTCACGCCCAGTCGGCGCAGCGATGTCTTCAAGTCCGCGTACTTCATGACCCCGGAGGAGCACAGTGCGCTCGTCTCAGAGCTGCTGAGCCTGCTGGAGAGCTCGGACACCGACTCCCCCGCCATCCCGATAGTCACGACAGGGATCCTGGCCGATGCGCCCGGCCTCCTCGACATCCTGGACAGGGAGGGCTTCAGCGTCGTCGCCGACAACGTCGCCCACGAGTCGCGTCAGTACCTCGTCGACGCCAGCACCGGCGAGGACGCCTTGGAGAAGCTGGTCGACAAGTATGCGAGCATGGGGAACTGCTCCCTCCTCTTCGATCCCGGCAAGGGACGTGCCGAGCACCTGGTCGACCTCGTCACCAAGCGCCACGCCAAGGGCGTCGTGTTCGTGATGACGAAGTTCTGCGACCCCGAGGAGTTCGACTACGTGCCCGTCAAAGCCGTGCTCGACGAGAAGGGCATCCCCTCGGTGTCCATCGAGGTCGACCGTCAGATGGATCGTCTCGACCAGGCGGAGATCGCCCTGGAGACCTTCCGGGACCTCGTCGGGGCATGAGCCGATGAGCACGCCCGCCCCCTCGCAGTGGTCCTGTCGCTACGACGTTGTCTCCTGCGACACGCTCACGCCCGGGGGCGGGATCCTCCTCGAGGTCGCCGCGCGGATTCCCGAGTGCATGACTCCCGGTGCGAGCCTGGAGTTCACGCGGACCGACGGAGAAGGGGCGCGCACGACATACCGCGGGCGCTACGTCGGCGCACTGGGAGTCAACTACTGCTACTTCGTGGAGGATGCCACGACGCAGTGAAGACGATCCGTGGCAGGGGTCCACCCCGGGTCCCTGCCACGGATCCTCCTCAGCCGGGCCCACCTGGAGGG
>JBQEKJ010000188.1:0-306 GCA_052103835.1 Pauljensenia sp. | reverse complement strand
GACCGAGCACACCACGCACTCGACAGTGACCACGCGGCCAACCCCGCAGGGCCCCGTCGTCGTCCTCGCGATGGACAACGGTGAGGGGCGACGACCCAACACCATGGGACGACACGGGCTGCAGGAGTTCTCCACCTCCCTGGACCAGGTCGAGGAGCACCTTGCGTCCGGTCCCATGCGCGCGCTTCTGGTCACCGGCAAGCCTGGTTCCTTCCTGGCCGGAGCAGACCTGGCTTCCTTCCGTGAACTGGCGTCCCCACCGGACGCGGCGGCCTTCTCCCACGACGGCAAGGTCATCTTCTCCCG
>JBQEKJ010000187.1:0-4935 GCA_052103835.1 Pauljensenia sp. | reverse complement strand
GCTCATCGCCTCCTCCATCATGTCCAAGAAGATCGCCGAGGGCACGGGTGCCCTGGTCCTGGACGTCAAGGTCGGGTCCGGTGCCTTCATGAAGACCCAGGACCGCGCCGAGGAACTGGCGCGCACCATGGTGGACCTGGGCACCGACGCCGGGGTCGACACCGTCGCCCTGCTCACCGACATGTCGGTTCCGCTCGGGCTGACCGTGGGAAATGCCCTGGAGGTGCGGGAGTCCGTGGAGGTGCTGGCCGGGGGCGGGCCCGCCGACGTCGTGGAGCTCACCCTGGCGCTGGCGCGCGAGATGCTGCGCCAGGCGGGACGTCCCGACGCCGATCCGGAGGCCGCCCTCAAGGACGGTCGCGCCATGGACCGGTGGCGCGCCATGGTGCGCGCCCAGGGTGGGGACCCCGAGGCGCCCCTGCCCGTGGCGAACCACCTGGAGACGGTGGTGGCCGAGGCGGACGGCTACCTCACCCGTCTGGACGCACTGTCAGTGGGCGTGGCCTCCTGGAGGCTGGGGGCGGGGCGCGCCCGCAAGGAGGACCCGGTGCAGGCGGAGGCCGGCATCGAGATCCTCGCCAAGCCCGGGGACCGCGTGGTGCGCGGCCAGCCGCTGCTCACCCTGCACACCCAGACCCCGGAGCGCTTCGAGCGTGCCAGTCAGGCGCTCTCCGGCGCGATCGCCATCGGTCCCGACGCCCCGGACCTGCCCGGATCCGTGGTGCTGGGGCGCATCGATCCGCGGTGATTCCTGTTCCGGAGCGTGACGCCGCCCCGGGGGTGGTCGGTGCAGGTCTTGGCGGCCCGGGAGTGGTCGGTGAGGATCCGGCTGCGCGTGTGGGTTCCGGCGCAGCAAAGACGGGTGCCTGCCCGGGTGAGCGCTCAGCGCACGCGCGGCCGGGACGAGGGCGGACCAGTCTGCCCTCGCAGGTGGATCAGACGACCTGCGGCATCGCGGCGCTCGCCGCGGTGGCCGCACGTGCCGGGGTCCACCCTGCCTACCTCGACGCGCCACGGGCACGACAGGCGCACACGCAGCGCACACTGCATGCCCGGGCCGCCCGGATCGGTGTCCCCTGGCCCCGGGTGTGGGGTACCTCGCCCTGGGCTTTGTCCCGTCTGGCAGAGCGCGCAACCGGGAACCGGTACCGGACCGTGCTCTGGGGGCCGTCCGCCCTCGTCGCCCTGGACGCCGCCCGTGCCCGCGGGGAGGATTCCTTCCTCTACGTCGGCGGTGGCTCTGCGGCCTCCGGCGGGATGGGGGAGGGGCACGGTCTGGTGCGTCGCACGCTCGAAGGAGCAGCGCGAGCCCTCGACCGGTGGGGGATCGATGTGTTCCCGCGCCATGTCGTCGCCCTGCTCTGCGATGATGGACATGCGCAGTCCTGCACGGTCTTCGAACCCTCGTCAGGGCGGGTCAGGGAGGTGCCGCGCGCCGTCCTGGACGGGCCGTGGCCCCTGCCCGGGCCGGAGTTCGGGCACTGGGCACGGCCTCTGCTGGCTGTGGTGCCGATGGCCTGAATCCTGCCCCGACCATCCCCATTGACCAGAAGACCAGAAGACAGACATGATCCGCTCCCGGAGAGCAACCGGGACGACACCAAGGAGAGAACATGACCACCCGCACGGAACTCGCAGCGATGATCGACCACACGCTGCTCAAGCCGGAGGCGACGGACGTCGATGTCCGCGCCATCGTCGCTGAGGCGGCGGAGCTGGGGACCTACTCGGTGTGCGTCTCACCCTCGGTGCTGCCCATCACCGTGCCCGACGGCCTGCACGTCGCGTGCGTGTGCGGCTTCCCCTCGGGTGCCCACAAGCCGGAGGTCAAGGCTGCTGAGGCGGCCCGGGCCGTGACCGACGGTGCCCAGGAGGTCGACATGGTCATCAACCTGGGCCTCGCCAAGCAGGGCGACTGGACCGGTGTCGAGGAGGACATCCGCGCGGTCCGTGAGGCCTGCCCGGCGGCGCTGCTCAAGGTCATCATCGAGTCCGCAGTGCTCACTGATGACGAGATCGTCGCTGCCTGCCGGGCGGCAGAGACCGCCGGTGCGGACTACGTCAAGACCTCGACCGGCTTCCACCCCGCCGGTGGGGCCTCCGTGCACGCGGTGGAACTCATGAGGGCGACCGTGGGCGACCGCCTGGGCGTCAAGGCCTCCGGTGGGATCCGGACCGCTGAGGCCGCGGAGGCGATGGTCGCCGCCGGCGCCTCACGCCTGGGCCTGTCGGCGTCGCGGGCGATCCTGGACTCCCTCCCGGCCTGACCTCGGTCCACTCAGTTCTGGGGGCGAGATCCGCTCCCATGCATCGCTGCAGGGATGTCGAGGACCACGTCTGCGCGGACGTTCACACCTCTGCGAGCCGGGTGCCGCTCGATCCATCGGGCGGCACCCGGCCCAGCCAGTAGTCGCTGCCATCAGGGGTGCGGTGCACCCGTCCGGAGTCCACGAGTAGTCTCCGCATCAGAACCGGGTCGTCGACGACACCCGCGAGGCGCTGTGTGAGCTGGCGTTCGCCGAGGTGCTCGCCCTCGTCCAGGACCGCCACTGCCACCAGGTCGAGCACGGGGCCGCGAGCCCTGTGACGCCTGGGGAGGTCACGGAGGTGTCCGTCACGGAAGAACCGGCGGTGCGCCTCCTCGTGTGCGGGTGAGTCGAGGTCCATGCCACCAGCGTAGTTGGGTGACGTGATCTGGGGACCGTGCACTGAGCGACGATCTCAGGCCCGGTTCAGTGCTCGATCGGCCCCGACGAGCCGCTGGGATCGTCACTCAATGCAGTCCCGGCCGCGAGGGGCCTGTGAGGGGTTGCCCAACCGGTGTCCCGCCCCCGGGTGCGCGTCACGCGTAGCACCCGCGGCAGGCACACCGCCCCCGGCGGGTGCCCGCACAACCACAGCGGACGTCCTCCGCACCCGGACTCAGATCCCCAGGGCCGCCCTCATGTCGACCTTGACGGCTTCAAGACGCTGCGCCGCAGCGATCCGCGCGGCAGGCACGTCCCCATTTTCGACGGGCACGATGACCTCGCAGTAGCACTTGAGCTTGGGCTCGGTGCCCGAGGGACGTACGACCACCCGGTCATCGGCCCCAGTGCGGAAGGAGAGCCCGTCGGTGGGCGGGAGCTCGGGGGACCCCAACGACAGGTCGATGGTCTCCACGACCTCCGAGCCGGCGAGCGACGGTACCCCGTGGGCACGCAGGTTCGCCATGCCGGTGGCGATCAGCGACAGGTCCTCCACTCGGATCGTCAGGGGGGAGGTGGCGTGGAGGCCGTACTCGACGGCCAGCTCGTCCAGGACCCCCAGGAGGCTGTCCCCGGCCGACTTGCGCTGCCAGGCCAGGGTCGCCAGCTTCAGGCACGCCGAGATGCCGTCCTTGTCGCGCACGAATCCCGGGTCGACGCAGTAGCCGAGAGCCTCCTCGTAGCCGAAGACCAGGCCGTCCACGCGCGAGATCCACTTGAATCCCGTGAGCGTGTTGCGGTGGCCCACGCCGTGGCTCGCCGCGATGCGCGCCAGCAGGCGCGAGGAGACGATCGAGTTCGCCAGGATCGCGCCACGTGCGGAGACACCCTCGCCGGAGCCCTCGCCCTCGTGCTCGCGCGCTGCCTGCAGCCCCAGGACGTCACCGACCTCGTCACCGCTGAGCTGGCGCCACCCTCCCTCGGCGGTCGGGTCAGGCACTGCGGCGGAGCAGCGGTCCGCATCGGGGTCGTTGGCCAGGATGATGTCGGCGTCCACCCGGCGTGCCAGCTCCATGGACAGGTCCAGGGCGCCGGGCTCCTCCGGGTTGGGGACGCGGACGGTGGGGAAGTCCGGGTCGGGTTCCTGCTGCTCGGCGACCACGTGAACGTCCGCGAAGCCGGCGCGGTGGAGGGCCTCCAGTGCGGGGGCGCCCCCGACCCCGTGCATCGAGGTCAGCACGATGCGCAGGTCCTTGGCGCCGGTGGGGACCAGGGAGACGGCGCGGTCGATGTAGGCCTCGAGGATGTCCTCACCCAGCACCTCCCAGCCGGACTCGGCGCGCGGGACGGAGATGACGGAGGGGATGGCGCGGATCGCCTCGAAGATCTCGCTGTCGAAGGGCGGCACGATCTGTGCTCCCTGACCGGAGTCCGTCACGACGCGCCCACCCAGGTAGACCTTGTAGCCGTTGTCCTCGGGCGGGTTGTGCGAGGCGGTCACCATGACGGCCGCGTCGCAGTCCAGGTGTCGCAGGGCGAAGGCAGTGACAGGCGTGGGGAGCGCGTGGGGGAGCAGGAAGGCACGCCCGCCCGCGGCCACGGCGACTGCCGCCGTGTCGAGGGCGAAACGGTGGGAGTTGTGGCGGGCGTCGTAGCCGATGACCACGGTGAAGCCGTCTCCGACGTGGTCGTGGAGGACCTTCATGAGCCCACCCGCGGCCCGGATGACGACGGCGCGGTTCATGCGGTGGGGACCGCCGCCCAGGTGGCCGCGCAGGCCAGCGGTGCCGAACTCGAGCAGCCCCGAGAATCGGTCCGCCAGCTCCACGGAGGCTGCGGCGTCGCCCGCCTCTGCAGTGGCCAGCAGTGCGGTCAGTTCCTCGGCGGTCACCCGGTCCGGATCGTCGTCGATCCACGCCCGCACGGTCTCCATGTCGTATGAAGTCATCGTTCCTCCGCTTCCATCCCCGGTTTCCGTCACCGGTCGAATCCGGCCTCCCAGCCTAGCGCGCACCGCTGTGGACCGGTTCCCTTTCGGGTGCGCGTGCAGTGGGGCAGGGGGAGGATCGACGAGGGTGACGCCGGTGTGTTCTGACCGCCTGAGCGTGCTTCATGCTTCAACGAGGCGTGCTTCGGGTGTGCAGGGAGGCGTGCTTCGGGACTCCGATGAGGCGTGCCTCGGCCCGGTGCGGAGGCGTGCCTGTAATGTGTCACGACTTCTGAGAGCTGAAACTGTCATGACTTCTGA
>JBQEKJ010000186.1:0-4942 GCA_052103835.1 Pauljensenia sp. | reverse complement strand
TGGGTTCTGGTCCACGGATGACCTTCCGAGCTGGGATGCGCGGAGAGCAAGGTCTCCGGTGACGACGCCCGCCATTGTGCCACTTCGTGCTCCCGCTCCGGGCGCTCGGCCCGGAGGAGCACCGGTCCGGATGACACGTCGTTCCCGGCCGCAGCTGAGTCCCGACCGGGATCCGCGGACCAGCCCCGGTGGGTGTCAGGAGCGCCGCGGCTCCGTCACCGACTCGCGGACGATCACCTCCATGGGAGTCACCTCCGAGGAGAATGCGTCGCCTGCGCGCAGATCGGAGTCGAAGGCGAGCCTCGCGGCAGCTCTCCCCAGGCCGAGGAAGTCCGCATGGACGGTGGTCAGTGCGGGCACGTAGAGAGAAGCATCCGGGCGATCATCGAAGCCCATCACGGAGATGTCCTCGGGGACGCGCAGACCCACCTCGTGGAGTCTCCGGATGACACCGAGCGCAAGCGCATCTGATCCGCACACGACCGCTGTCACGTCCCTGCGGCCCAGCAGCTGCTCGGCAGCGCGGTAGCCGCTGGCAGCATCCCACTCCGCCGTGATGACCTCGCCCGGGAGCCCAGCCTGCTCCATCGTCTCCCGGTAGCCGGCATCACGCTCGCCTGCGCGCCACTGGGGGACGGCAACATGGACGATGCGCCGATGCCCCCGGTCCATCAGGTAGCGGGTGGCGAGGGCGAGACCCTCCCGTTCGTCGATCCAGAGGGCCTCGCGTGCCGAACCCAGTCCGACCAGCTCCTGAGCCTGGTGGGCAGAGCGCACCAGGGGAACGAACTGCAGATGAGGGGCAAGTGTCAACAGCATCTCGTGGGCACTGGGCAGGGTGTCGATGATGATCATCGGTCCGGTTCCCAGAGCGAGCAGCCCCTGGACGAATGCACGCTGCCCAGCTGCGTCGGCGACACTGTCGACGACCAGACGCACGTTGATGCCGACGCCCCGGTCGTGACAGATCTGCGAGGCGCCGATGATCTCCTGGGCGTAGCCGAAGTCCGCCGGATCAGGGCTGATCACACTGAGGTCTCCGGACGAACCGAGGGAGAGGTTCCGTGCCGCGGAAAGCGGGACGTACGACGTCTCCTTGATGGCTGCCGTCACTCGAGCGCGCGTTGCTTCAGTGACCCCGGCCGACCCGTTGAGGACCCTCGAGACCGTCGCCACGGACACACCCGCCAGGCGGGCCACGTCACGGATGTGTGGGCGATGTACTGCGACGCTGTCATCCGGCTCGGGCATGGCGCCCATGGTACTGGGCCGACGCCGGGGTCCGGGGGACAGTACCTGTCCTCCCAGGCCCCGGCAGGTGCGGAGTCGCACCTCAGATCGGATGCGATCAGCCGCGTAGCGCACCCAGTACATCGGCCCCTTCCCGTACGAAGACGGGCGTGGCGGCGAGAGGGGCATCGACGGTCAGCGTCTGTCCGCCCTCATGGGGAGCACCTGTACGGCTCTCGATCCATCGAACTCCCTCGGGAAGAGTGACCCTGCGGGTGCGTGCTCCCTCGAACAGGACCGGCGCGACGAGCACGTCAGGGCCGAACATGTACTGGTCCTCGACCTCCCAGATGTCGCGCTGATCCGGGAAGTCGTAGAACAACGGTCGGATCACGGGCGTCCCACACTCATGCGCACGCGCCATCTGCTCGGTGACGTACGGGCGGAGCCTCTCACGGGTCTCGACGCAGTCACGCAGGATCTCGTAGACGTCCTCGCCGTAGCTCCACAGCTCGTTGTCCGCCCCCGATCCGAAAGGCTCCCCGAACTTCCGCCAGGCGTCTGTGATGTCGAAGTCGATGGGATTGCGGAAGCCGTGCAGGCGAGTCACCGGACAGTACACACCGAACTGGAACCAACGCACGAGCAGCTCGCGGAAGGCGGGATCACCGCCATTGCCTCCGGTGAACCCCCCGATGTCGGTGGTCCACCAAGGAATCCCCGACAGGCCTGCGTTGAGTCCTGCGCACAGCTGCCTGCGAAGAGTCTCGAATGTCGAGTGGACGTCACCGGACCACAGGAGCGCCCCGTAGCGCTGGCTGCCCGCCCACGCGCAGCGCAGCAGGTTCACGATGTTCTCCTGGCCCTCCGCCTCCATTCCCTCGTAGAACGTGCGGGCATACTCCAGGGGATACAGGTTTGTCACTTTCTGTCCGGGGCCCGCATGGTACCGAATGTGGTCGTAGTCGTAGTGCCCCATGAGATCCGGTTCGGCCTCGTCCAGCCAGAAGATCCGAACACCCTTGTCGTAGTAGTTCGCCTTGGCCTTCGACCACACGAACTCCCGCGCACCGGGATGGGTGGCGTCATAGAAGCTCTCGTTGCCCATGAAGTTTGCGATGGTGGGTGTCGCGCGTTCAGTTCGCACGAGGTAGCCGCGGGCGTCCATCTCGTCCCAGTTCTCGGAGTTCACATCCACCGTCGGCCAGATGGACACCATCAACTCGATGCCCATGTCACGCAGTTCCCTTGTCATGGCCTCCGGATCCGGCCAGTACGTGGGGTCGAACTTCCACTCCCCCTGTTCGGGCCAATGGAAGAAGTCGATGACGATCACCGAGATCGGAAGTCCACGGTCCTTGTACTCATGGGCGACCCTGAGGAGCTCCTCCTGGGTCTTGTAGCGCAGCTTGCACTGCCAGAAGCCGGTTCCGTAGTCCGGCATCATGGGCACCTTGCCGGTCGCCCCGGCGTAGGCCTCCTCGATCTCGGCAGGGGTGTCTCCCGCGGTGATCCAGATGTCAAGCTGATCCGTGCGTTCGGCGTACCACTCCGTCATGTTGTTCGCGAGGGTCACCCGTCCGACGGCCGGGTTGTTCCACAGGATGCCGTATCCCTGCGAGGACAGGGCGAACGGGATCGATGCCTGGGAGTTCCGGTGAGCGAGCTCAAGCATGCATCCCTTCATGTCGAGCTCTTCGATCTGGCGCTGACCCAGACCATAGATGCGTTCGCCCCGCCGGGGCTTGAAGCGCAGGGACAGTTCCCAGTCGCCTCCCATGACAGGGTGGAAGTCGCGTCCTGGCAGTTCGATGGCGCTTGTCTCGTCACCGCCATCCTTGACCTGCCAGAACTCCTGCAAGAGGGTCTGTCCGCCAGTGCGACGGTAGGTGATCCAGCCATACTGGTCGATCTCAGCTGTGATGCGACCGTTCACGATACTCGCGCGGGTCCCCTCGATGGTGATGTCCGGCGTCGTCGGTGACGGCTCCAGGAGGGCCCAATCGTTCGGGCGCATCTCGGCATTCTTCGTGGCGCGGACACGCAGGCTGTTGTCTCCCCATGGTTCGATCCACAGGGTCTCATGCTGGAACTCGCGAACCAGGCGGTCACCTTCGGCACGCATGATTGCTCGGGAAGTCATGATGTGGTTCTCCACTTCGTCGGTCAGTTGTTCGGAAAAGGGAATGGGCGGAACCAACACGTGTCAGCGCACGGAGCGCACACGCGAGACTGCGAGTGCCCCCAGGGCGCAGATGACGCCCATGGCCACGAACAGCGAGGCGTAGGTACCCGTGATGGTGATCAGAAGTGCAGCAACGGAGGGTGCAATGATCTGCGGGCCAGCGTCAGCCAGGTTGATGACCCCGAGGTCTCGACCGGCGTTCTCCTTCGACGGCAGGACCAAGGAGACGAGCGCCTGGTCAACGCCGTTGTACACACCGAACCCGATCCCGATGAGGAGCCCAGATATCAACATGGCCGTCTGTCCGGGTGCCACCGACATGATGACCGCCGGCGCGACGAAGAGGAGTGCTGCGCACACCACGAAGGCCTTGATCCGTCCCGTCCGGTCCGCGAGCCATCCACCACCGATTGCGAAGAACACATTGCCGATGGTGACGATCGTCGCGACGAGCGAGACCCCGATGGTGGCGGCCTGGATCGATCCGTCTCCGTATCCCACGTAGTCCTGCATGATGTAGAGCAAGTAGCCGATCACCAGGAAATAGGAGCCGACGACACAGAACCTGCTGAGCCACGCCATCCAGAAGTCGTGCGCCTCACGGGTGAAAAGTGGGTCCCGACCTCGCGGCGCGCGGGGGACGGAGGCGGCTGGCTCGGCGGGGCGTTCGACACGGACTGATGTGTCTTTGGTGGTTAGGCAGTAGAGCGCAGCTGTTGCCAAGCAGATGACGCCGATCACCACGTAAGTGATGCGGACATTGTTGACCAGTCCTGCGATCCAGACGCCGATGGTCATGGATCCGTATCGTGACGCATTCAGGACACCGGACATGACTCCACGGCGTTCCAGGGGAGTCCGTTCAGGAATGAAGGCCGACAGGTTCACCTGCATCATGTTGGTGAACCAGACTCCGACCGACCAGGCAGCCGTCAGGGCCCACACGCTGGAACTCCGACCGATGAAGAACAGCGTGACGAAGAGCGCCACAGCACCGATGAGGATCCAGGAGTTCCGCTTGCCCAGCGGAAGCTGTGCGCGGTCGGCGATCCATCCATTGATCGGCTGGGACAGAGTGGCCGAGATCGCGCTGACACTGGTGACAATGGCCAGCTGGGCGACGCGCTCGCTCAGCGGAACCATGGCGTCGACCTGGACCCCCAGGAGCACCTGGAGGATGGCACCGTAGACGATGCACAGGCCGATGTTGGCGATGACGAAGGTCGTGTAGGTCCACGCGTTGGGCGCGTCCCGACGTTCGGCGCTGGCGACAGGGCCTGTGTCAGATGGGACCGTCGCGACCTGGTTCTTGGGGGGTGCGTTCACGGATAAGTCTCCTCGTTGAGCTTGTAACCGGTTACGTCGTAACCGGTTACAAGTTACGTCCTCGTGCCTCAAAACGTCAACATGGCCGTGTCAGGGGCGACGGACAGTCCGTTCACCCAGTTGGTTGCGAACAGCGAGGAAGATGTGCACGTGCACGGCTGACCCACGTCGCGGCGCATCCGAATCCGTCAACTTGAGGGC
>JBQEKJ010000185.1:0-4985 GCA_052103835.1 Pauljensenia sp. | reverse complement strand
TTGGCCCGACCAAGTCAACACATCTGAGAGTCTCAGAAGTCACGACACATGACACGGTGGGGCGTGCCTCGCGGGGAACGAGGGGCGTGCCTCGGCGGGAAGGAGGAGGGGCGGGCGAGGGCTCAGACTCCTGTCGGGACCCGGCGTCCCGGCCGGGTGGCTTCCTCCAACAGCTCCAGCACGTGGTGGTACTCCGACCCGGTCGCCCGCGTCATGCCCACCTCGCAGGTGCGGTTGCAGGAGGCGTGGGCATCGGCCCCCATCTCCTTGACCTCCTTCGCCTCTGCGGCCGCGGCGGACGCGGTGAGCTCGGGGTGGAGCATCCCGCGGTCTCCCGCGAACCCGCAGCAGCCCCACGACAGGGGCACCTTCACGGTGCGCGCCACCGTGGAGGCCACCGCCTCCAGGGCCGGGTTGAGCCCGATCTGGGTGGAGGAGCACGTCGGGTGCAGGGCCAGGGTGTCCACCAGGGGCGTGATCTCACCCAGGGCGGGCAGGACCTCACGCCGGACGAACTCGATGGCATCCATCGTCGTCCAGGACACCTTCTCGTCGCGGAAGATGTGCGCGAAGCCCTCGGTGCAGCTGGCCGCATCAGTGATGATCGGCAGCTTCCCGTCGTGGCTCGCCTCCCGCACAGCGGCGACGACCCGGCGCGCCATTGCGGCGCGTCCCGCCGGGTATCCCTTGGAGGTCCACGGCGTGGAGCAGCACAGTGACTCGATGCCGCGGGGCACGACCAGTCGGATGCCGGCACGCTCCACCAGTGCGATGAAGGCACGGGTGGCGCCCAGACCGTCCCCGCCGGCCTCGAACATCCCATTGATGCAGGCCGGCAGGTAGACACCACGGATCTCGCCCTCGTCCGCCCCGACGGTGCCCGTCAGCGGCTTGCGGGCGGGGCCCCCGGCGGGAAGGTCGGCGGTGTACTTGGGGACCGTGTCGGCCCCGAGGACCGCGCGCCCGACGTCAGCGGCACCCCCGACGAGGGACACCGGCAGGTGGTCGGCGAAGGTCAGGCCGGCGGCCGCGGTGCGCGAGACCACGTTCCAGGCGTGGGCAGCGGCCCGCCACCCGGTGGCGAGGACGGGGTTCTGGTCCTCCCGGCGCAGGCGCCGCACGAGGTCGCCGGTGTTGATGAGCACCGGGCAGGCCGTCACGCACATGCCGTCCACGGCGCAGGTCTCGATGCCGGCGTACTCGTAGTCGTGGCTGAGTTCCCGGGCCAGGGCCTCGTCCCCGTGGGCGCGGGCGCGCTCCTCCGCGCGCCGCACGACGATGCGTTGGCGTGGGGTGAGGGTGAGGTCGCGCGAGGGGCACACCGGCTCGCAGTACCCGCACTCCACGCAACGGTCGGCCTCGATCTCGATGGACTCCGGCAACTTGAAGTCGCGCAGGTGCGCCTTCGGGTCGTCCTCGATGATGACCCCTGGGTTGAGGATGCCGGTGGGGTCGCACAGGGTCTTGATCTCTCGCATGACCGCGTAGATCTCATCGCCGTACTGGCGGCGCACGAAGGGGGCCATGACGCGCCCCGTGCCGTGTTCGGCCTTGAGGTTGCCGTCGGCGGCGAGGACCAGGTCGACCATGTCCTCCGTGAACGCCGCGAAGCGGTCGATGGCGCCGTCCCGGGCGAACCCGTCGGTGAGCATGAAGTGGATGTTGCCGTCCTTGGCGTGCCCGAAGATCACCGAGTCGGCGTACTCGTACTTCGTGAACAGGCCCTGCAGGGAGGCGCAGGTCGGTGCCAGGGAGGGCACCGGCACGACGATGTCCTCCAGCAGCGCGGTGGTCCCCGACTTCCGGGCACCCGCCACGGACGTGTACAGCCCCTTGCGCAGTTTCCATGCCAGCGCGCGTTGGGCGGCGTCGGTGGACAGGGTGGCCGGGGAACGCAGCTGCAGGTGACCCAGCACGTCGCTGCCACCGCGCACGAGGGCGGCCAGGGTCTCGGCGTCATCGGCCTGGTACTCGACGAGCAGCGCGGCCTCCGAGCCGACCTCGAAGCCCGTGATCTGGCGGGGGGCGTCAGGGAAGGACTGTCCCACGCGCAGGGAGGTGGCGTCCATGAGTTCCAGGGTCGCCGCGTGGGAGGCCACGAGGTCGGGCAGTGCCCGGGTGGCGTCCTCCAGGGAGTGGAAGACGGCGAGCGCCGTGGCGACCTGGTGGAGGACGGGGACCGTGCGGTAGGTCGCCTCCGCGACGAAGGCGAGCGTGCCCTCCGACCCGATG
Organism: Pauljensenia sp.; assembly: GCA_052103835.1. Taxonomy (GTDB): domain Bacteria; phylum Actinomycetota; class Actinomycetes; order Actinomycetales; family Actinomycetaceae; genus Pauljensenia. Next base: position 2,753 of record JBQEKJ010000185.1, on the reverse strand, counting down.
ACCAGGTGGGCGAGGAGGTCCGCGGGGGACTCGTGGTCGAGGAAGGCGTTGACCGCGTAGCCCATGGTGTTCTTCATGGCGAAGCGACGCTTGATGGTCGCCACGGACTCCGGGTTGTCGAGGACGCGGCGGCGCAGTCGCTCCAGGCCCTCCACGAGGGCGGGCTCGTCGCGGCGCAGCTGGGCGTCGGCGTCGGGGGCAGCGGTGTCGATGGTGGTCCCCGACGGCAGGACCAGCACCATGGACTCCAGGGTGTTGTACGTGTTCTGTACGGTGCCCGCCGCCATGCCGGAGGAGTTGTTGGCCACCACGCCGCCCACGGTGCAGGCGCCCTCGGAGGCGGGGTCGGGACCCAGCCGGTACCCGTGGCGTGCCAGGTGGGCGTTGACCTGGCGCACGGTGGCGCCGGGCTGGACGCGCACGCGCTTGCCGCCGTCGAGCACCTCGATGTCGCGGAAACCCTTGCGGGTGTCGACCATGAGGTCGGGGGCCGAGGCCTGCCCGGACAGGGACGTGCCACCCGAGCGGAACGTCACGTGGGTCCCCGAGGCGGAGGCTGCGCGCAGAACGGCCGCGATCTCGGCGGCGTCCTCGGCGATCACGAGGGCGCGAGGGGTGTGGAGGAAGTGCGAGGCGTCGCTGGCGTGGGCGACGCGGTCCAGGGCCCCCAGCCGGATGCGTGAGGTCTCCGAGATGGCGGAGGCGACGGCGGGGTCGATGTGGGCCTCGGGGATCGTGTGTGCGGTGTTGGTCATGGTGTGGGAACCATCCATCCGAGGATCGGGGTTGATTGCAGGTAGACGAAGGCCGTGAAGGCGATGAGAAGACCCAGACTCCACCAGATTAGCCTCCTGAAGAGGTCACCCTCCTTGCCTACCATCCCGGCGGTGGCCGCGGTGACCGCCAGATTCTGTGTCGAGAGCATCTTCCCGACCATACCGGCGGAGGAGTCGGTGGCCGTCATGAGGGTCGGGTCGAGGCCCGCCTTCTCCGCGGTGGTGGCCTGCAGGAGCCCGGAGAGGGCGTTGCACTCACACCTGAACCCGCCGGCGTGTATCGCAGGTCAGACGGGGCGCGCCTCGGGGGGACGAGGGCGGATGACGGCGTCGGCCCGGTCGCGGTCCCCCGCCACCAGGGTGATGTTGGCGGCGTCGACGGTGCGCACCCAGTGGGCGGCATCGACGCGGTCGCGCCCGAAGGCCTCCTGTCGGGCGATCAGACGGCGCAGCAACTCCGTCTCGGGGGTCTCGACGTGGACAAGGACATCGATGAGGTCGCGGGCCTCCCGCCAGCCCGCAGCGTCCAGGCCGAGGTAGTTGCCCTCGGTGATGACGACGCCCCTCGGTCGCACCACCGAGGAGGCGGCGACGGGTTCGTGCAGGTCGCGACGGTAGCCGGGGGCGAAGACCGTTTGCTCCCCGCGCTGCACCCGCTGGAGCAGTGCGACATAGCCCCACACGTCAAAGGTGTCCGGTGCGCCCTTGCGGTCGGCCAGACCCGCGTCCTCGAGCACGGTGTTGGAGAGGTGGAAACCATCCATGGGGGCCAAGCCCGCCACGGCGACCCCGCGTGCCTCCAGGAGGTCGGCCACCATGCCTGCGACCGTTGACTTCCCGGTCCCGGGCGGGCCGGTGATGCCCAGTACGCGCAGTCCACCTCCCTGCGCGAGCCGGTCGGTCACCAGGTCCACGACCTGACGTGCGACGGACTCCGAGGCGCCCAGGCGTGGCGTCGCTTCAGCCGAGTCCTGGTCGACCACGTCCTGCCCGGCATGGGGACCAGCGGTTGCTGCGGCAAGGGCGTCCCCGTGTCTGGTGCAAGTGGGTCCGTCCCCGGGACCTGCGACAGGAATGCCACCGTGATCGGGCTCGATGCGTCCGCCCTCGTCCGTGGGAGTCCTGCCACGTCCGCCCACGTCGGCCGCAACGCCGCTGCGGTCGCCCTCGTACCTGGCGAGCGTGCCCGACTGGTGTGTCGGTGTCGGTGTCGGTGTCGGTGTCGTTGTCGATGTCGCGTCCGCCACGGTGCGACCGGGGTCGCCCTCGTACGTCCCGCTCGATCCGCCCCGGGCGCCCACGACGCCCTACTCCGCCCGTACGACGGGCAGCGTGGACCAGGGGAAGTTGATCCACCGGTCGGTGACGCGCCAGACGTAGTCGGGGGAGATGACCGAGCGGGGCTTCTCGTAGATGACGGCGCAGCGTGCGTCGACGGGCACGGCTGCCTCACCGTCCAGGGAGAGCCCGTGCTCGGCGATGAGGTCCATGACCATCCGCAGGGTGCGGCCGGAATCGGCGACGTCGTCGACCACCAGCACCCTCTTCCCATCGATGGCCGAGACGTCCATGAGAGGGGGCAGCAGGCGGGGCTCGGAGAGCGTCTCGTCGATGCCGGTGTAGAACTCCACGTTCATCGTCCCGATCGCCTTGACGCCGATCGCGTAGGAGATGGCGCCCGCGGGCAGCAGACCGCCGCGCGCGACGGCGACGATGAGGTCGGGGATCCATCCGGACTCCACGATCGACGCCGTGAGCTCGCGCGAGGCCACGCCGAAGCCCTCCCAGGTGAGGGTCTCGCGCTCGGCGGGATCCGCCTCGATGCCAGCGCCGTCGTCGAATGCCGTCACGGAATCCTCCAGTGGAAGTGGGAGTGAATGGGTGCATACATGGTAGGTCCGACGCGGGGGCTGCCTGTGCGCACGAGGATTGCCGACGGCGTGGTGACGGGCACATCAGTGTCGGGTGTCGGGTGTC
>JBQEKJ010000184.1:0-4986 GCA_052103835.1 Pauljensenia sp. | reverse complement strand
CGGGCTCTGGGCGCTCGAGGGAGTCGGCCAGGGCGAGGACCCGGACGTGGTCCGCGCCCGTGGCGTGGGCGGTCCCGTAGCGCACCGCATCGAAGAGATCGGCCGCCCAGGACAGCTCCCCGGCCACCAGGTGGGAGCGCGTGGTGGCGTGGGAGACGGCCTCCCGGGCCGTGAGCCCCGGAGTGTCCCGCACCACCCCGGCCTCAGCCAGCACCAGGACCAGGACTCGGAATCCCCACACGAAGGCCAGGTCGAAGTCGCCCTCGTGCGCCGCACTGTCGGCACGCCCGCGCGCCTCCCCCAGGGAGCGCTCCTCCCCGTCGAACACGGCAGAGGAGGAGCCCCGGTGACGGAGGCGCACGGGGTTGCGGATGACGAGGACCACCACGATCACCAGCGCGATGGCGAAGAGAACCAGCACCACCACCGCCACCGGCGGGCGGGCCGTACCTCCGCCCAGGGCATCTGAGATCGCCTGGAGGATCCACCGGATCGCCCTCGTCAATGGGGAGAGCTCATGGCCGTACTCTGCGCGGGAGAGCTCATCGGTGACCCATCCTCGGGCGGTGTCGCCGTCGGGGGTCAGGGGGGCGTCGGTGGACAGCATCGGTCGTCCCGCTCAGCCTTCCTGCGCTGCCTGGGCGAGTACGGGGGCCAGATTCTCGCGGCGCATCCTCTCGTCCACGTACATGAGGGTCTCGAAGGCGGCGGCGATGGGGACGACCAGACCGGAGACGGTGCCCGTGAGGAAGGCCGTGATGGCCACGCCCACGGCCGGGGAGGTGACGAACATGAAGAGCGAACCGAGGATGCCCACCGCGCCACCCACGAATCCGGAGGCGACAGCGGTGACGAGACCGATGAGCAGGAAACGCCCGCAGATCCTCCAGAAACCGCCACGGGAGAGGGCCCAGGACCGCTTGATCGCAGCGATGGGACCGAGGTCCTCCAGCACGACGGTCATGGGGGCGAACAGCAGGCGCACCGTGAGGAACAGTGCCGCAGCCAGGGCGACCGGGATCCCGATGAGGAGTGGGACGACTGCCAGGGCGCCAGGGTCGGAGCGGGAGGAGACCGCCGCGATGAGGGGGATCGAGAAGAGAACCAGGACCACCACGACGGCCACCGTCTGGATGATGCCCATGAGGATGGAGGTCCCGATGAGTGTCCACAACCGCGGGCGCACGCGAGCCCAGGCGTTCCCCAGGGCGGTGACCCGGCCCAGCACCGCGTCGGAGACGGTGAGGGCGAGGATGCCGGACAGGATGGTCGTGGCGAGCATGGTCAGGGCGGAGGTGCCGAAGTTCGAGACCAGCAGGGAGGCGAGTCCGGAGGACGTGTTGGTGAGGTCATTGTCGAGGGCGGCCTGGGGGTCGTCGATGATCGAGTAGAAGGAGCCCGAGAACGCCGCCTGGACGGCCGCACCGATCAGGGACAGGATCGCCAGGAGAGCCACCGAGAACCCGAACATCACGGCCGGGTTGGACCGGATCGCACGGAACGTCCCGTCGAAGAGGTCTCCCAACTGCAGTGGGCGCAGTGGGATGACCCCCGGTTGAGGGGAGGGCGCCCAGGAGGCGGCGTAGGGCGGGAACTGGCCGGGGCCTCCGGAGCCACCGCCGACTCCCGGGCCGGTGCCGTAACCGGTGCCGCTGCTGTAGCTCGCCGGACCGTGGCCGGGTGTGCCCTGCGCCCCCTGCCACTGGCCGGGCGCGCCCCATCCGGGGGCTCCTGCGGCGCCTGTCGGCTGACCCGGCGCGCCCCATCCCGTCGCCCCGGGATCGGGGGTCTCACCCCAGGCAGTGGTGGACGGATCGGGAGTGGAACCCCATGCATCGGCAGCCGGGGGAGTGGCCGGCCAGCCATCGCTGCTCGTGGGGGGTGCCTCGTTCCAGGCGTCGACCGCCGGAGGCGTCACGGGACTCTCCGGAGAGGTGCCCAGCACGGGTTCCTCCGGGGATGTCGGGGCCTGCTCGCCGTCCATCGCGCCCGGTCGTGGGCTGGGCGGGGACGGCTGTGGGTCCTGCCAGCTCGACGAAGGCGGGGCCCACGATCTCGGCTCCGAGGGCTCGGACCGGTTGGGACCGGGTGTGTTCGGCGTGCTCATCGCTGCCTCCTGGGTCCGGGACGCGCCTGGGGCGCACGGTCGGGACCATCGTGCCACGTCCCACCTGTGGGTGCGGCTCTGGGTGTGTCCGGCGAGGCGGAGGCGAAGTGTGGCCAATCCGGACCCGTTCCGCCCAGGGAAGCGTGGTGAGGAGGCGCCACCGCACGGGGTCAGCGCACGGCGGGTCGTGGTCCGGGTCCCGGGGGCGGCGCGGTTCTGACGTGTGCAGTCGCTCCGGCGCGGGGAGAACGCCCGTGCGGTGTGCAGGAATGCACCCAGTTTCCCTGCAGGCGTTGGGCCCCGGGACGAGGGTGGTGGCAACGGTGCAGGTCAGGGCCGATGTGAGTCGCGTGGGGAGTGGGTGGTGGGTCCCTGTGTCGAGAAACTGGGTGCATTCCTGCACACGTCGAGGCCACAGGGGGAGGGTTCGCCCCTCCGAGGGACCGGAGAGGCAGACGCCGACACCACCAACAGGGGCTCTTGATCCACCGACTCCGCGCGGGACCGGGATCACGCCAACGCCCGCCTGGCATCGGACAAGGCCCCGCTCGACCTCCCGATCACCACCGGAGCACCCTCGGGAGGACGGACTCCACTGCGAGAAGGGAGCGGACCCCAACCCCAGAACAGGGCATCTTCAGCGAGAGGAGAGGCGTGCTTCGGGAGGGGGGAGGGTGCCGGTGGTGTGCGGGAAGCAGGTCGGGGTGCCACCCAGGTGTGGTGCCACAGATGTGTGCCAAAGGTGTGGTGTCAACGAGTGGGCAGGCGAGTCGGGTGCATCAGCGCTCGCATCGTGACACGATCGTGACATGAGTTCGCGCATCCTCGTCGTCGATGACGACGTCGCCCTGGCCGAGATGATCGGCATCGTCCTGGAGGCGGAGGGTTTCGACGTCTCCGACGTCTATGACGGTTCCGAGGCCCTCGACGTCTTCCACGCCGTGGCCCCCGACCTGGTCCTCCTGGACCTCATGCTGCCCGGGATGGACGGTATCGAGATCTGCCGACTCATCCGGCGTGAGTCCGATGTGCCGATCGTCATGCTCACGGCCCGCTCCGACACCGCCGACGTCGTGTCCGGACTGGAGGCCGGAGCCGACGACTATGTGCCCAAGCCCTTCAAGCCCAAGGAACTCGTCGCCCGTGTGAAAGCCCGCCTGCGAGGACACGAGGACTCGGGTGAGGAACACCTGGTCATCGGGGATGTCACCGTGGATGTCTCCGGCCACGTCGTGCGCCGGGGTGGTGAGGAGATCGCACTGACACCCCTGGAGTTCGATCTGCTGGTGGCCCTGGGACGTTCCCCGTGGAAGGTGTTCTCCCGGGAGGAACTCCTGGAGAAGGTCTGGGGCTATCGTCACGCCGCAGACACGCGGCTGGTGAACGTCCACGTCCAACGTCTGCGTTCCAAGATCGAACGTGACCCCGAGCGTCCCGAGATCATCGTGACCGTCCGAGGGGTCGGATACCGTGCCGGAACAGGAGCCTGAGGACACTGCGGGCCTGCCCATCAGCTCCTCCGAGCCGCCAGCAGGGCCCACGCAGGGTGGCCGGACCATCGCGTCCGGCCCGACCAATGCGTCGCACCCCGCTGGTGCGTCCGGTCCCGGCACCGATCTGAACCCCGAGTCCGGGACCGGGGTGGGCTCTGGTTCCGACACCGCGACCAGCACTGACACCAACACCGACCCGGACACCGACCTCGACCCGGACCTCGATGCGGACACCGACCGCGGGGCCACCGATGCCACCGGACTTCCCTCCTCCCTGCCGCCAGCAGACGTGGGGGCGTCCTCTTCGGCAACGTCGTCGACGCCCCCGTCCACGACTCAGCGTCCCTCCTCGTCGACGTCCTCCGGACCACACCCGACCGGACCACACCCCACCGCGGCACCGTCCTCCGCGACGGCCCAGTCCACTGCCTCTTCACCCGGCTCCCAGGAGGAGCGGGGGGGCCCGCGGCGTGGGAAGACTGCTCGCCCGCACCGGGGCATGGCTGGAGTCCACCGCGCCCGTGCGCGCAGCCCGCTCCTCCCTGTCCGTGCGCATCGCCGTCGCCATGACGGGGGCGGCCGCAGTGCTCCTCGTCGTGTTCGCACTGGTCACCTCGCTGCAGTTGCGCGACTCCGTCTTCGCCAGCCGTCGCGACGCGGTGCTGGAGGACGCCTCCGTGCGCTTCTCCAGCGCCCAGTCCGTCTTCGACCAGTCCACGGCCTCCACTCCCGACCAGGTCCAGGAGGCCGCGCGCCAGATGGTGGAGAACGTGCGGGGCTCCGCAGCGGGTGCGGGCGCCGTCTCCGTCATGCTGCTGCGCGCCCCCCAGGCCACCGACACCTTCCGCATCAACGAGATCGTGGACTCCGGGATGCTCGACGTCGTGGACGCGTCCCTTCGGGGGGACGTCCAGGCTGGCACCCAGGCATACTGGCAGTCCGTGTCGATCCCGGATCCGGACGGGCAGGGCAATGATCCGGGGATCGTCGTCGGGATGCTCGTCAACCTGCCTCGGGCAGGTGCCCACGAGATGTACATCGTCTACTCCCTGCAGTCCGAGCAGACACTCATCGACATGGTGATGCGGGTCCTGGGAGTCGGGGCGATCCCGATCATCGTCGCCCTGCCGTTGGGCACCTTCTGGGTTCTCTTCCACCTGCTGCGACCCGTGCGTCGCACCGCCGCGGCCGCGACGCGTTTGGCCGACGGGGACCTCGGAACCCGCGTGGAGGTCGAGGGCACCGACGAGATGGCGCGTCTGGGGGGCGCCTTCAACGACATGGCCTCCTCCCTGCAGGACCAGATCCAGGAGTACGACGAACTCTCGCGGCTGCAGCAGCGTTTCGTCTCCGACGTCTCCCACGAGCTGCGCACACCCCTGACCA
>JBQEKJ010000183.1:4535-5002 GCA_052103835.1 Pauljensenia sp. | reverse complement strand
GACTTCTTCTCCTTCGGCACCAACGACCTCACCCAGACCGTGTGGGGCTTCTCGCGCGACGACGTGGAGGGCGTCTTCTTCCCCGAGTACGTGGAGGCCGGCATCTTCGGGGTCTCCCCCTTCGAGACCATCGACACCCACGGCGTGGGTGCCGTGGTGCGCGAGGGCGTGCGTCGGGCCCGCTCCACCAAGCCCGACATCAAGCTGGGTGTCTGTGGCGAGCACGGGGGCGACCCCGACTCGATCCACTTCTTCCACCGTGCCGGTCTGGACTACGTCTCCTGCTCCCCGTTCCGGGTGCCGGTGGCGCGCCTGGAGGCGGGACGCGCCGCCGTGGAGGACTCCGTGACGGAATGAGCTGATCCAGGCTGACATCGGGTGGGGTGTCCGCCGGGTCGGTGGACGGTTGCCCACCACTGGGAGCAGGAACACATGAGCGCACAGGATCCAGGCACCAAGGTCCTACT
>JBQEKJ010000183.1:0-4525 GCA_052103835.1 Pauljensenia sp. | reverse complement strand
GTGCAAAAGTCAGGTGAGGCTTAGCATGGTCGGGTGCTGCTCTCGAAATGCCCCACGAACGCGCGCGCCCGCCTGACACGCATCGACATCGACCCGCGCCACCGGCTGCGCCTCCAGGAACTCGGCCTGCGCACCGGCGCCGAGTTCAACCTGACGAACCGCGCCGCCTTCGGTGGGGTCGTCATGAACATCGCGGGAACGCGAGTGGCGGTGGACCGCCGATCGGCCCGCAACATCGAGGTGGAGGTCGTCCGATGAGCTGCCCCAAGTGCGCCCCCCAGGGCTCCGACCACGGCGCGAAGCGCAACTCGCACCACCTCCACGTCCCCGGCCTGACCCGCGGGTCTGAGGCCGCCGAGTCCACGCACCGGACCTCCGTCATCGAGGACACCCCGACCACCGAGCCCACAGTGGTGCTGGTCGGCAACCCCAATGTCGGGAAGTCGACGCTGTTCAACAATGTCACCGGCGCCCGCCAGAACGTGGTCAATGCCCCCGGCACCACCGTGGAGGTCATGCAGGGCCACTGGGGAGCGGTCGGGGCACGCGTCCTGGACCTGCCCGGCACCTATTCCCTCATCGCCAACTCACCCGATGAGCAGGTCGTGGTCGACACCCTCGCAGGTGCACCCGGGTCCTTCACCGACCCCGTGCGCGGCCGCTCCGTGGACCTGGTCGTCGTCCTCCTGGAGGCCACCGCACTGACCCGTTCCCTCTACCTGCTCGGACAGGTCGCCCGCACCGGTCGACCCGTGGCCGCCGTGATCACCATGACGGACGTCGCCGAGCACGAGGGCCAGGCTGTCGACGCGGCAGCACTCGGAGCCAGTCTCGGGATCCCCGTCCTCGCCGTGGACGCCCGCAGCCGGGCCGCTGTCCCCGCACTCAATGACATGGTCTCCGCGGCGCTGCACACGCGTCCCCGCGTGCGTGGCATCGAGCCCGATCCGCTGGCACCCGGCTACAACCAGGTGGCGGCGGCCGCAGCACTGGCCGCTCCCGCGACCCGGAGCGCGGACGAGGGCGGCGCCGCCCTCGTCGACGGGGAGGGGTGCGGCTGCGGGCACGACACCTGCCCGGACCGGGCCCCCGACCCCGACTCGACGGCGGCCGCCGCGACGGCCGCGCAGCGCGATCCACTGTCCGAGGCCGAGGACATCTTCGCGTGGGTCGACGGTGTGGAGGCCGCGGCCCACAGCGCGCGCACGGACGCGGCCAGGTTGTCGCGCTCGGACCGCATCGACCGCCTCCTGCTCCACCCGCTGGTCGGCATCCCGGTGTTCTTCGTCCTCATGTGGCTGCTCTTCAAGGTGGCGGGTGAGTGGGTCGGACCCGTCCAGGACTTCTTCGACGGGATCTTCTCCTCCCAGGACGAGGGCGTGTTCTCCCTGGCCAACGGCCTGACCTCCCTGCTCGCGACTGTCGGGGCCGACGGGACGTGGGTCGAGGGTCTCCTGGTCGGCGGCCTGTGCACCGGACTTGGTGTGGTGGCCTCCTTCCTGCCACTCATGTTCGTGATCTTCCTGATGATCTCGATCCTGGAGGACTCCGGGTACATGGCGCGCGCCGCCTTCCTCGGGGACCGCGTCATGCGTTCCATCGGCCTGGACGGACGCGTGATCCTGCCGCTCATCATGGGCTTCGGGTGCAACCTGCCCTCCCTGGCTGCAACTCGCACCCTGCCGAACTCCAAGCAGCGTCTGGTGACGACGCTGATCATCCCCTACACCTCGTGCGCGGCGCGGCTGACGATCTACCTGATGATCGCGCGCATCTTCTTCCCCGAGAACACGGGCACCGTGGTGTTCGTGCTGTACCTGCTCTCACTCGTCATGGTGGTCGTCGGTGCCCTGGTGCTGCGGCCCTTCATCAACCGGGAGTCCTCGAACGCGCCGCTGATGCTGGTGCTGCCCTCCTACCAGATGCCCCGTGTCATCGTGACCCTGAAGTCCACCGCGCTGCGGTCCTGGTCCTTCGTCAAGGGGGCGGGCAAGATCATCGTCACCATGACCCTGGTGGTCTGGTTCATGTCCGCCATCCCCGTGGTCGCCGGTCACTCCTTCGCGGACTCCGACCTGCCGATGGAGGACTCCCTCTACGGGCGCACAGCCCAGGTCCTGGTGCCTGTCTTCGAGCCCACGGGCTTCGGTGAGTGGCACATGACGGGTGCCCTGATGACCGGGTTCGTGGCCAAGGAGACGGTGATCTCCTCAATCGTCACCTCCTACAACATGGATCCCGAGACCCAGGGTGGGGACGCGGAGGACGGCGGCACGGACCTCGGGTCCCTTCCCGACCTGGTACGCGGATCCTTCGAGAAGTCCGCGGGGGACGCCGCGCCGCTGGCGGCCTTCGCCTTCCTCGTGTTCGTGCTGACCTACACCCCCTGCCTGGCCACCGTCGCCGAACAGGCCCGCCAGATCGGCGGACGCCGCACCACGGTGGCCGTGGTGGTCCAGCTGGGAGCCGCGTGGATCCTGGCGACCGCGATCTTCCAGATCGGGCGGCTCTTCCTGTGATCAGAGCGCTCGCGGAGCGGGCCGGGGCGGGACGTCCCGGTGGACAGCGCAGGGGTGTCGGTGCACGTCAGCGGCTCTTCCAGGCACTTCACCGTGGTGCCACCGTCAATGCCGCAGCGGTCGAGGCCGGGGTGCCACTGGCGTTGGCTGAGGTCATGGTCGACGAGATGCGTCGCACCGGCCTGCTGGAGGATGCCACGTCACTGTGTGCCTCCGGACTGGGAGCCTGCGGGGGCGGGGACTCCGAGGAGGTGCGGGTGCACTGCGCGGGCTGTCCGATCCTCCCCCTGTCACCCCGGCGGTCGCTGGTCGCCGGGGCGCACCAGTCGCGCTGAACCGGGTCTCCGTGTCGCCGGTGCCGGGCTCAGTCCCGGGCGCTGGCACCGGAGGGGACGGGGTCACCGCCCGCGCCCTGCCGCAACAGGGTCGCCAGGTGGATGCCTCCCCGGCCCGCCAGCTGCTCCGCCTGCGTGCGGCAGCTGAAGCCGTCCGCCAGGTAGACCGCATCCGGGTGCTGCACCAGTGCCGGGAGCAGGGAGTCCTCGGCCACGGCGACGGAGACGTCGTAGTGGCCGCGTTCCATCCCGAAGTTCCCCGCCAGACCGCAGCACCCGTCCAGCTGGGTGACCGTCGCCCCCTGGCGGTCCAGCAGGGCCCGGTCGGTGCTCCATCCCATCACCGAGTGGTGGTGGCAGTGTGGCTGTGCCACCACCTCGACACCGGTCAGGTCGGGCAGCACCTGTTCCTCCAGCGGGACGGTTGCCAGCAGCTCCGCCAGGGTGCGCACCGCACCCGAGACGGCGTGGGCGCGGGGATCGTCGGGCAGCAGGTCGAGTAGGTCATCGCGCAGCACGGCGGTGCACGAGGGCTCCACGCCGACGATGGGGATGCCGTTGACGGCGTAGGGAGCGAGCTTGCCGAGCAGGTCCTCCAGGCGCTTCCTGGCCCCGTCCAGCTGCCCGGTCGTGATCCACGTCAGCCCGCAGCAGGCATCGGGGGGCAGGAGGACGGTGAAACCGTTGGCCTCCAGGACATCGACGAGGGCGCGGGCACCGGAGTCGTCCAGTGTCTGGGAGAAGGAGTCCGCCCACACCACTGCGTACCGGGGTGCGGGCGCGGTCGGTGCGCCGACTGCCGACGCGGGCGTCGCCCTGTCCGTGGGTGGAACCGCGGGCGCGACGTCCCCACCGAGCCCCCGCCGGGAGGCCCAGCGTTGGAACGTCCCGGACTGGAGGGACGGCATGGGGCGGCGCGGGTCCAGGCCGATCACCGAGAATGCCGCACGCCGCAGTGGCCCCAGGGACATCACGGCATTGGCCACGGCAGCAAGACCCGGCACACGTGCGGTCAGGCGCGTCCACATCGGCAGGCGTCCCAGCGTGTAGTGGGTGAGGGGACGCAGGTGGCCACGGTAGCGGCGGAAGTAGGTCTCGGAACGGTACTTCGCCATGTCGACACCGGCGGGGCAGTCCGAGGAGCAGGCCTTGCACGCCAGGCACAGGTCGAGTGCCTCCAGTACCTCGGGACTGGTCACCGACGCGATGAGCTCACCGTTGGCGGCGTCCTGCAGGGTCCGCGCACGTCCGCGGGTCACGTCCTTCTCGTCCCTGGTCGCCTTCCAGCTCGGGCACATGAAGGTCCCCGCGATGTCCGCGCGGCACTTGCCCACGCCCGTGCAGCGGTGCACGGCAGTGGTGAAGTCACCGTGGTCCTCCCGGAAGGCGAAGCCCCCGGCGGCCGGCAGCGGATGGGCCGCGGGGCGGCGCAGGAACTGGTCGAGCAGGTCGATGCCCGGCTGGACGTCGCCGCCCTCGACGTCCGCACGGGTCGCGCGCGCCGCCGTGTCCGTGCCCTCCACGGCGCCGACAGCCGTCGCGCCACCGGCTCCCGCGCTGGTCGCAACGCCCGTCGGCACCGGTGCGGTGAGCACGCCGGGATTGAGCAGGTTCTGAGGGTCGAAGAGGCACTTGACGTGGGCGAAGAGGGCCAGCAGCTCCGGGGAGTAC
>JBQEKJ010000182.1:3888-5003 GCA_052103835.1 Pauljensenia sp. | reverse complement strand
GACCGCTCCCGGCGCAGGTGTGCGAGATGTCCGCAGCCGTGCAAGGGGAGGCGCCACTTGTCGGTGACGCCTCCCCGGTCCCAGTTGCCGCCTTCGCGGCGGGAGAGGTCAGTGCCCGATCAGATGGCGACCCCTGACGGCCAGGGTCCCGACCACCGCGAGCAGTGCGAGCAGCCCGGCAGCGGGCAACTCGGCCCCGGTGCGCGCCAGTCCACGACTCGCCGCCGCCGGCCCAGCATCTCCGGCCCCGGCGTCCGACGTGGTGGTGTCAGAGACAGCTGCCTCCCCACCCGTCGTGTCATCCGGGTCAGCGGTCACGGGGTCGCCGTCTTCCTCCTCATCGGCGATGAAACGGTGGATGGCGACGCAGGTGAGGTCGTCACCGGCGCCGACCTCGACCTCGTTGGCTGCGCTGACTGTGACAGGGCTCCCGTCCGCCGCGACGCATGTCCACCCGTCGCTGACGAACGTGCCGTCAGTGGCGTCGAGCGCAGCCTGCGGGAGGGCCGAGGAGAGGGTGTAGGTACCCGCCGCCACAGTCACGCCCGTCACAGCGGCGTCACCGGGGACACCCTCCACGAGGATCTCACCCGTCGGGTCGGCGGCTGAGACCTGGAGGGCGACATCGCGACCGTCGGCACCGAGCAACTCCGCCTCCAGCGTCAGTGTTCCCCGGCTGAAGGACTCAGTGGCATAGCCCTGCCACAGGGGGGAGGTGTAGCCGCCCTCGCCCGCGACGTCGGCGGAGAACTGCTGGGGGAATCTCACGACAACCCCCCTGGGGTCCCCGAAGGAGCCCAGGTAGGGAGAGGATGAGCCCGCCTGGCGGATCTCGGGCGCCGCCCCCAAGAGGGTGACCTCAGTGAGGTTGTTGGACCCGAAGGCCCGCTGACCGATCCGGGCGACGCCCGCAGGCACGGTCACCGAGGTGAGGTTGTTGTACTCGAAGGCGCTGACCCCGATGGCGGTGAGGCCAGGGGAAAGCTCCACGGAGGTGAGCCTGTTGGAGGAGAAGGCGTCATCAGACACCACGGTCACCGAGCTCGGAATCGTCACGGAGTCCAGCAGGTTCCCGGAGAACGCGCCCGGACCGATCGTCGTGACGGTGTCGGGGA
>JBQEKJ010000182.1:0-3788 GCA_052103835.1 Pauljensenia sp. | reverse complement strand
GTGACGGTGTCGGGGATGTCGACCTGTGTGAGCCGATTGTTGACGAAGGTGGAGACCTTGATCTCGGTGAGGCCCTGGGGCAGGCGGACCGAGGTCAGGGAGTTGTTGATGAAGGCCTGAGCCCCGATCGAGGTCACCGAGTCGGGGATGTGGACACTCGCGAGCCGATTGGAGTAGAACGCGGCATCGCTGATGGAGGCCACGGAGTCCGGGATGGTGACGCTCGTGAGCTTGGCGCTCTGGAACGCTGACTCGCCGATGGACGTGACCGGATAGGTCGCGTCCCCGATGGTGACCACGGAGGGGATGCTCAGATCGCTGGGGACCGACCAACGGTCATAGCCGGTGACAGCGGCGCCCACTGCGGGCTCGTCGGGATCGACGGTGTACTTCACTCCGTCGAGTGTGAGGGAGGTGGTCGCCGCGTGTGCGGGGTTGGAGATGCCACCGATGGAGGTGAGAGCAAGAGCAAGTGCCCCGAGGAACAGGGCGCTCGTCCGGGTGAACCGGACGGGACGCAGGGAGTGGGTCATGCAGACGGGCCTTTCGTGAAGGGGGTCGACCGGACAGCGGTGCGCCGGCCGCAGCCAATCTACCAAGGTAAGCCTTACCTCACAAACGTGTCCTGACTGGTGGAGGTCGGTTCAGCTGCCCGCAGTGCGTCCCCGCGCAATGAACGCAGGCCTGGCTGCCGGTTCGGAGCAGGTGCGACCGGCGCGCCCGGGTGTCCGTGGTCAGGTGGCGGGAGCGACAATGGGAGGTGACCCGATGTTCCGGAGTGCGCCATCGGGGTGGACCGGCGCACTCCGCTGCCCCCAGGAGGACCGATGGACCAGTACAGCGCACCCGCTCGCGAGCCACAGGAACCGGGCACGGGGTCGGACCAGGATGGGGACACCCCGCTCCTCACCCCCACCGGCGAGCATCCCCTGGTGGGGATCGTCATGGGCTCCGACTCGGACTGGCCGACCATGCGTCCGGCTGTGGACGCCCTCGCGGAGTTCGGCATCGACGCGGAGGTCGGTGTCATCTCCGCCCACCGCATGCCCGAGGACATGGCCACCTACGGCCGCAGCGCCTCCGCGCGCGGGCTGCGCGTGATCATCGCGGGTGCTGGGGGAGCGGCCCACCTGCCGGGCATGCTCGCCGCACTCACCGAGTTGCCCGTGGTGGGGGTGCCCGTGCCGCTCAAGCACTTCGACGGGGTCGACTCCCTGCTGTCCATCGTCCAGATGCCGGCCGGTGTCCCCGTGGCCACCGTGTCGGTGGGGGGCGCGCGCAATGCGGGTCTGCTTGCCGTGCGCATCCTCGCGGCCGGGGCCGACGAGGGCGCCGCCGCCCTGCGCTCGCGGATGCGTGCGTTCCAGGGTGATCTCAGGGGGGTGGCGATGGAGAAGGGGGCGGCCCTGGCTCGGCGCGTGGAGGACACCCTGCGGGCCCCGGACGTCCTGGCCGACATTGCCGCGAGCACGATCGGGGAGACCGAGTCCTGACGGCGGGCTTTGGTGCCGGTCTCCTGCCGTCACCACCACTGCCCCGGTCCAACGGCCCCGACGTGCTCCGGAGTACTTCGTCCGCGTCCTAGACTGGACACATGAGCATTCTTGTCAGCGGCGGCGCCGGCTACATCGGCGCACACGTGGTCCGGGTCCTCCAGCAGCGCGGTGAGAGGGTGATTGTCGCCGACGACCTCTCCTACGGGAAGGCATCTCGCATCGGGGACGCGAAGCTGGTCCAGGTGGACGTCTCCTCGGATGTCGCACGCCGAGTGCTCTCGGACACGATGGTGGATGAGGACGTCACGGCCGTCATCCACTTCGCTGCGCGCAAGCAGGTGGGGGAGTCCATGGAACGCCCCGCTTGGTACTACCAGCAGAACATCGGCGGACTGGCCAACATGCTGCTGGCCATGGAAGACGCTGGAGTCGACAAGATGATCTTCTCCTCATCCGCGGCCGTCTACGGGATGCCCCCGGTGGACGTCGTACCTGAGGACATCGACCTGCATCCGATCAATCCCTACGGGGAGACGAAGATGATCGGCGAGTGGATGATGGCCGATTGCGAGCGTGCCTGGGGCCTGAACTGGATCGGCCTGCGCTACTTCAATGTGGCAGGTGCTGGGTGGGACGACTTGGAGGACCCGGCGACTCTGAACCTGGTGCCCATGGTCCTCGACAGGATCGCCCGTGGTGAGTCGGCGAAGATCTTCGGCACCGACTACCCAACAGCGGACGGCACTTGCATCCGTGACTACATCCACGTCCTGGATCTGGCCGAGGCCCACGTGCACGCCCTGGACAAGCTCGTCGACTCCCGACCCGAACACCACGTCTTCAATGTCGGCACCGGTATCGGCACCTCTGTACGTCAGATCATCGACGGTCTGCGCCGAGTCTCCGGCTGGGAGTTCCCCGTCGAGGAACTCCCCCGTCG
The DNA here is from genome assembly GCA_052103835.1 of Pauljensenia sp. GTDB lineage: Bacteria > Actinomycetota > Actinomycetes > Actinomycetales > Actinomycetaceae > Pauljensenia. The sequence goes on along the minus strand of JBQEKJ010000182.1, from coordinate 1,352 downwards.
GGCCGGCGACCCGCCGGAGTTGATCGGGGATCCGCACCGCATCGCCGTGGACCTGGACTGGAAGGCCAACCTCGGGGTCGACGAGATCCTGGAATCCGCCTGGAAGGCGTGGCAGTCAGGGCCGCGTCGCATCGACGTGCCCACCGTCTGAAGGAGCGCCCCGAGGCGAGGACTGCCCAGTTCCGGAAGATCTGGTCCGCGCCGCGAGCCGAAGCTCGGTCAGAAGCTCTGCTCCATGTCAGAGGGAGTCAGTGTGCCTTCACGGACCTTCTGGAAGAAGCCCGGAGCTGTCTCGTCCTGGAGCAGGACCACGGAGCCGGCGGCTGTCTCGTAACCCAGGGACGCGATCGGCGGGGCACCGGTCAATGAGGCGCCTCCCGCCTTGCGGAATGCGAGGACCAGCCGCGCGACGTCGATGACGTTCGAGCCCTGGTCCACGGTCAGCGCCCCCGAACCGGCCCGCTCCAGACGGAACGCCGACACAGGGTTGAGCAGGACGGAGGGGGACATCGCCGAGGATACCGTCTTCTCCACGACCTGTCGTTGGCGTTGGGCGCGCCCGATGTCCCCCAGGGGATCCGAGTAGCGCATGCGTGAGAATGCGAGGGCGGTCGTGCCGTCCGCCTCGTGACAACCGGACTGCCACACGAGGCCGGAGTAGGCGTCATTGACGTCCATGTCGAGACAGAGCTCGACACCGCCGATGGCATCCACGATGTTTCCGACACCGCCCATGCCGATCTCGACGAAGTGGTCGACGTGGAGCCCGGTCAGGGACTCGACCGTCTGGACCAGAAGGGGCGCACCACCGTAGGAGTAGGAGGCGTTCAGCTTGTCCCACCCGTGGCCGGGGATGTCGACGTAGGTGTCGCGCGGCAGGGACGTTGCGGAGGCCTGACCATTGGGAGCCACGTTGACCAGCATGAGCGAGTCGGCGCGCTGACCCTCGGTCCCGTCCTGGACGGCGCCGTCGGCCCGCGAGTCGGAGCCTGCCAGCAGGTAGGTGGTCCCGGGAGTGTCGGCACCCGTGGAGAGGGCATCGGTGCGGCCCAGGTTCCGGTTGGCGTCCCACAGGAGGAATGTGGGCCACGCCAGGACCACAACCAGGACCAGGAGCAGGAAACGGGGCCACCGATGGCGACGCCGTCGCCTCCTCACCCGGGGCTGCCGTGGTCCTGCAGGGGTGCCGGGGCCCGTCACAGGGGTGGCCGGGCGCCAGGTGCCTGCCGACTGGCGGGGTGGGCGCGACCGCGTGTCGGCGTACGGGACGGAGGCTGCCCCTGCGCGTGGCGATGATGTGTGGGCAGAGGAATCAGGCTGTCCCGGCGTGCCCGGTGCAGACCAGGTGTCCC
>JBQEKJ010000181.1:0-5005 GCA_052103835.1 Pauljensenia sp. | reverse complement strand
TCTCCGTGCCCGGGGCGGACTGGCCGACGGTGACACGGGAGTTCGTGGAGTCCCTGGGACTGGAATGGAACCCGATCACCACCCAGATCGAGTCCCACGACTGGCAGTCCGAGCTCTACGGCGACATCGCGCGTTTCAACCGCATCGCCCACAACCTGGCCACCGACTGCTGGACCTACATCTCCATGGGCTACTTCCACCAGAACCTCGCCGCCCAGGGGTCCACCGGATCCTCGACCATGCCGCACAAGGTCAATCCCATCCGTTTCGAAAACGCCGAGGCGAACCTGGAGGTCTCGACCGCGCTGCTGGACTCCCTGGCCGCGACCCTGGTGACCTCCCGCATGCAGCGCGACCTCACCGACTCCACCACCCAGCGCAACATCGGGGTGGCCCTGGGGCATTCCCTGCTGGCCCTCGACAACCTCTCGCGCGGTCTGGCCGGGGTCGACATGGACGAGGCCCGCATGGCTGCGGACCTCGACGCGAACTGGGCAGTGCTGGGCGAGGCCGTCCAACAAGCCATGCGCGCAGCCTCCATCGCAGGCGCGACCGGCATGGCGAACCCGTATGAGCGTCTCAAGGAACTCACCCGCGGCCACACGGTGTCGGGGGAGGACATGCGCGCCTTCATCGCGGAGCTCGGTCTGCCCGCCGACGTGGAGGAGCGTCTGCTGGCGCTGACGCCCGCCACATACACGGGCCTGGCGGAACAGGTGGTGGACTTCCTCGACTGAGGGACGAGCTGGGAAGACAGTCCGGATCGGCCGGACTGCGCGACAATGAGCTCATGAAATCCGTCCAGATGCGTCGTCGTATCCGAATGCCAGCGGAGCAACGCCGCGAGCAACTGTTGGCTGCTGCCACCTCCCTGATCGCCGAGTACGGATTCTGGGCGCTGTCACTGCAGGACGTCGCCGACGCGTGCGACCTCTCCCTCACGGGCCTCCTGCACCACTTCCCGTCAAAGGACGCCCTCCTCATCGCGGTACTCGCACGACGCGACCGGATCGACGCACAGACCCTCTCCGAAGTCCTCGGGCTTCCGGCCTCCCCAGAACGGTCCGGGGACTCCCCCCTGCTCGACCTGGGACACGTGGACCTGAGGACCGCATGCATCGCCCTCGTCGCGCGCAACGCCCGACAACCCGAGCTCGTCCGCCTCTACACGATCCTCGAGGCCGAGTCCCTTGCCCCGGAGCACCCGGCCCACTCCTACTTTGCCGCGAGGCAGGAAAGCACCCTGTCCATCCTGCGCGACTTGGTCCAGGACACGGAGAATGCCGACCTGGTGGCCCGCCAGGTGCTCGCACTCATGGATGGACTCCAAGTGCAGTGGCTCCGCGATCCGGACATGGACATCGAGGCGGTCTGGCAGGACGCCTCGACCAGATTGCTCCCGAAGGGCTGAGGGTCCCCCGCCCCCGGTGGAAGTGACCTCTTGACAACAGGAGACCCATCAGCCATACACTACCGAGTACCACTACGTTACTCGTTAGTGGCTGCGAAGAGGCAGAGGACACGAGGACCAGCCCATGACAATGTATGAGGATGCCGTTGCCGCAGTGCGCGCAGGTGCACCGGCGGACGAACTGGCACGACAGATCTATGACGAGCTGACGCCCGAGGAACGACTGGGCCTGCTCGACGGCGACGAGGAATTCTGGCCCGGAATGCGCGACATGCTGCGCAACGGGTACAACAACGTTCCCATCGTCCACGGTGCAGTGCCCCGCGTCGGTATCCCGGGTCTGCGATTCAGCGACGGACCGCGCGGCGTGGTCATGGGGCACTCCACGGCGTTCCCCGTGTCCATGGCACGCGGAGCGACCTGGGACCCCAGCCTGGAGGAGGAGGTCGGGCGCGCGATCGGCGCCGAGGTCGCGGCCCAGGGTGGCAACTTCTTCGCCGGGGTGTGCATCAACCTGCTCCGCCATCCCGCATGGGGTCGGGCACAGGAGACATATGGCGACGATCCCCTGGTCCTCGGCGAGTTCGGAGCCGCGCTCACGCGCGGCGTGCGCGCCTACGTGATGGCATGTGCGAAGCACTTCGCACTCAACTCCATGGAGAACGCCCGCTTCACGGTCGATGTCACCGCCGATGACGACGCGCTGCAGGAGGTCTACCTCCCCCACTTCCGCCGCGTCGTGGAGGCCGGGGTCGACGCCATCATGACCTCCTACAACTCCGTCAATGGTGAGTGGGCGGGACAGAACCCGCAGCTGCTCACCGAGGTCCTCCGGGACCAGTGGGGCTTCGAGGGCGTCACCGTCTCCGACTTCTCCTTCGGCATCCGCGACGCCTCGAAGTCCCTGGAGGCAGGTCTCGACGTGGAGGAGCCCTTCCGTCAGGTTCGCGCCCAGTACCTCGAGGGCGACCTCGAGTCAGGGAAGGCCTCCTGGGAATGGGTCGAACGCTCAGGTCTGCGCATCATCGCCACACAGCTGCGCTTCGCAGCCGGCGACCACGAACCCGCCCCCGAGCTGGATGTGGTGGCGAGCCCGGAGCACCGCGCCCTCGCCCGCGAGGTCGCCGCACGTTCGATGGTCCTCCTGCGCAATGAGCCCGTCGAGGGCACCCCCGTCCTCCCTCTGGACACGGGCTCCCTGCACAGGCTGGCTGTCATCGGACGTCTCGCCGACATGCCCAACACCGGCGACAACGGGTCCTCCAGCGTCGAGGCACCCGAGGTCGTCACTGCTCTGGCCGGTCTGCGCGCCGCACTGCCGGACGTCGAGATCGTGACCGTCGATGCAGACGACCCCGCAGAGGCGGCCCGCGTCGCGGCCAGCGCGGATGCCGCTGTGGTGATTGTCGGCTACACGGCCGCCGACGAGGGCGAGTACGTGGACATGTCCCAGGCCGACGAGGCGCTGCTCGCCCTCATGCCACCGGACCCCGACCCCGAGGGGAACACCGACGTCAGCGTTGCCGGAGCTGACGCGATCGGGATGGGTGGCGACCGCGTTCGCCTCACCCTGCGACCCGTGGACGAGGAGATCATCCTCGCCGTCGCGTCGGCGAACCCCCGAACGATTGTCTCAGTCATCTCAGCGGGCGCCGTACTCATGGAACGCTGGCGGAAGTCGGTGCCGGCGATCCTCATGGCGTGGTACTCGGGGATGGAGGGAGGCAACGCTGTGGCCGATGTGCTCATCGGACGCGTCGACACTTCCGGTCGCTTGCCCTACGCGATCCCCACAAGCGAGGATCACCTGCCCGACTTCGACAAGGACGCCACCAAGATCACCTATGGCAGGTTCCACGGCCAGAAGCTGCTGGACAAGCTGGGTGTCGAAGCAGCGTTCCCCCTCGGCTACGGCCTGTCCTACACGACATGGGAGATCCACGACCTCCTGGCCCACCGCACCGGACCCGAATCCGCCGTCGCCGAGGTGCAGGTGACGAACACCGGCGCCAGGGACGGTCGCCACGTCGTCCAGGTGTACGGGACCAACACCGCCGACGGGGAGCGGTCCCTGCTCGGATTCACTCCCGTGGCCCTCTCCGCAGGCGAGACGCAGGAGGTCACCGTGGCATTGTCACTGCGTCCCCTCCAGCGGTGGGACGCAACCCAGAGCGCCCTCGTCCTCACCCCGAAGACGGTGCCCCTGCGCGCAGGGGCCCATCACGACGACAGCCAGGCTGCCACCGCGTCGCTCGATCTCGCCTGAGACCGACTCCGACCGGGCGACATCGTCGGACCTGAGTCCCCGGTGTCGCCCGGCCCCTCCGGGCACCCAACAATGCCGTGCGCACGTTCCAGCATGAAGGACAACGATGTCTGATCACCACCACCCCCAGGGAGTCTCCGAAGGAGACTCCTCCACACCCCCGTCGACCACCACTGCCACCACCACCGCCCGTGACGAGGAACCGAAGCCCCGCCCCCCGTGGCGGCTTGCCATTGTCATCCCACTCGCTGCGATGCTCTGGATCGCCCCTTACATCGCCGGCATTGCGGTGCTCCTGCCCGCCAAGCTCGAGATCGTCGCACCCGACCAGAAGATCGAGATCGTCGCAACGCTGGCGATGGTCGGTTCCCTGGTCGCCCTCATCGCGAACATCATCTTCGGTGCATTGTCCGACCTCACCCGCTCCAGGCTGGGGCGGCGCACCCCGTGGCTCATCCTCGGGTCCGTGGCGAGCGCCATCCTGCTCTACCTGCTCTCCATCGTCACGAACATCGCGCTGATCATCGTCATCTGGTGCGCCTTCCAGTTCTTCCTCAACGCGATCGTCGCCCCCCTCATCGCCGTCATCCCGGATCGGGTTCCCACCCAGTACCGAGGGACCTACTCGGCCATCTACGGTGTCGGGGCCATGGTGGGCGCCAGCCTGGCGGGCATCATCGCCTCCCGCTTCGTGACCAACCCGGAGGAGGGTTTCGTGGTGTTCGCCGCCGCGATCCTGCTCTCCGGTCCCATCGTCGCGATCTTCGCACCCGACACGTCGAACAAGGCGCAGCCACGTCTCCCGTTCTCCAAGGACATGCTCCTGCAGAACTTCTCCTTCCCCCGACACGGCGCCCGCGACTTCTACCTCGCGCTGGTGGGCAAGCTCCTGTTCGTCCTCGCCGTCTACATGATCAGCGGGTACCAGCTCTACATCGCCACCGACTACCTGGGTCTGGACGCCCTCGGCGCCGGCGCCCTCATTGCGACGATGGCAACGGTCCAGCTCGTGGTGTCCCTCATCTTCGGCCTCGGCTCCGGCCCCGTCTCCGACAAGATCGGACGCCGGAAGATGCCGGTCGTGGTCTCCACACTGGTGATGGCGGTCGCGCTGTTCGTGCCATTTGTCTGGCAGGAGCCCGGTGCGATGATCCTCTTCGCGGGGCTCGGAATGGGAGCTGCGTGGGGCGTGTTCGCCTCAGTTGACCAGGCTCTGAACTACGAGGTCCTGCCCGATCCGGAGTCCTCCGCCAAGGACCTCGGCATCCTCAACATGGCCAACACCGGTGGGCAGATGCTCGGCCCGGTCGTCATGTCCTTCGTCATCG
>JBQEKJ010000180.1:2502-5046 GCA_052103835.1 Pauljensenia sp. | reverse complement strand
CGCTGGTCGCCGTCCGGCATGCCCACCGGGGCGCTCTCCCATGCCCCCGGGGCAGCCGGCCCGATCATGGGACCCGTCCAGGCGGAGGGGCGCGAGAGCAGCTCGGCGACAGCACCCGGGTCGGGGCGGCGAGAGGGGTCAGCAGCCAGCGAGGCGGAGAGCTGTTGCGCGACTCCCCTCGGGAGACCCTCGGTGTCCGGTCGCCCCTCAAGGACACGCAGCATCACCGCCTGGGAGTTGCCGACGCCGAATGGCGGACGCCCCGTCGCCGCCTCCAGCAGGGTCGCCGTCCACGACCACCAGTCCGTGTCGGCGGAAGCCGGGCCCCCCCGGAGTAGCTCGGGGGCCGTGAACCCGGCCGTGCCCGAGACGAGGCCCGTGCGGGTGAGATGGTCGTCGTCCTGGACCATGGCGATACCGAAGTCGATGAGCACGGGGCCCAACGGATTGAGGATCACATTGGACGGCTTGACGTCGCGATGGACGATGCGGGCCTCGTGGACAGCAGTGAGAGTGTGGCGCAGCGAGGCGGCCAGGGCCGCCACCTCGCGCGCGGTGAGCGGCCCGGAACGCAGGCGCAGGGCCAGCGTCGGCCCCTCCATGAACTCCGTGACCACGAAAGGTTGGGAGTCGTCGACCTCGACGTCCAGGACGCGGGCCACACCCGTGCAGCGCACCTGGTTGACCGTCGTCGCCTCACGCGCGAGGCGCTGCCTGGCCTCCTCGGTGGATGCGAGAGCGGGGTGGAGGAGTTTGAGCGCGACGCGCTCCCCTGCGCCGTCCTCGGCCAGCCAGACTGTTCCCGCTCCCCCGGCTCCCAGGCGCCGCAGGAGGCGGTATCCTCCCAGACACTGCTGCAGGTGCTCATCCACCTGCTCAGAGTATCGGCACCCATGTCGTCCCTCCGGAGGGACGACACCGCGGCAGGGATCACGATCTCTCCGTGGTCAGGGCATGGCCTGTACCCCTTGGGGCGTGGTAGTTTGAGATCGGTCACGTCTCCTGCGCAAGCAGGTGCCGGGTCCGACGTCAGTGAAGACGCTGGCGCCTCGTCTCTACTCGGATCGTCCGGCACGTACCTGCCGGTGGAGGAGAATCATGGCAACCGTCACCTTCGACAAGGCAACCCGGATCTACCCGGGTTCCGAGAAGCCCGCAGTCGACGCGCTCGACCTGGAGATCGCCGACGGCGAGTTCCTCGTCCTCGTCGGTCCTTCGGGCTGCGGCAAGTCCACCTCGCTGCGCATGCTGGCCGGACTGGAGGACGTGAACTCCGGTCGCATCTTCATCGGCGATCGTGACGTCACCGACGTCCAGCCGAAGAACCGCGACATCGCGATGGTCTTCCAGAACTACGCGCTGTACCCGCACATGACGGTGCGCGACAACATGGGCTTCGCACTGAAGATCGCCGGAACGCCCAAGGACGAGATCCGCAAGCGCGTCGACGAGGCAGCCAAGATCCTCGACCTTGAGCCCTACCTCGACCGCAAGCCGAAGGCACTCTCCGGCGGCCAGCGTCAGCGTGTCGCCATGGGTCGCGCGATCGTCCGCAAGCCCCAGGTCTTCCTCATGGACGAGCCCCTCTCCAACCTGGATGCGAAGCTGCGTGTGCAGACGCGAACCCAGATCGCCTCCCTGCAGCGCGAGCTCGGCGTCACCACCGTCTACGTCACCCACGACCAGACCGAGGCCCTGACCATGGGCGACCGCATCGCGGTCCTCAGTGACGGCCTCCTCCAGCAGGTGGGCACCCCCGCAGAGATGTACGACGCTCCGGCGAACTCCTTCGTCGCCGGCTTCATCGGATCGCCCGCCATGAACCTGGGCACGTTCAAGGTCGACGGTGACTTCGCGACACTGGACACCGCCAAGGTGAAGCTCACCCCTGCCACGGTGGCAGCCCTCACTCCCGCCGACAACGGCGAGATCATCATCGGCTTCCGTCCCGAGGGACTGGAGCTGGTGGGTCCTGACGTCGTCGACACGATCCCGATCGAGGTCGACTTCGTCGAGGAGCTCGGCTCGGATGCCTACATCTACGGCCATCTCGCCGGGGTGGGCAGCGGCCACGGTCTCGGTTCCGGCAACGAGGGCAAGGCCGAGCAGCTGATCGTCCGCGTTCCCCCGCGTACCGCCCCCGAGCGCGGCAACGTGGTCCACGCGCGCATCATCCCCGGCCAGCAGCACGCGTTCTCCGCCGCCACCGGTGTACGCCTGCCTTCCTGAGCCTCGACCCGCCACGTCGCCCCGTCCCCCTCAGGAGGGCGGGGCGACGTCGTGCGGAGAGGGTGGACGGGCTACGGGGTGGGCCCCGTCGATGGGGCGGTCGCGCAGCGCCCACCAGCCACCAGCCACCAGCCACCAGCCACCAGCCACCAGCCACCAGCCACCGAGCACGCTCCCGTCGCGGCCGGCAAGTCGGGCCCGGAGAGCGTGCGACGGACGCCAGGCAGCAGGCGCCAGGCAATAGGCGATAGCCAGCAGGCAGTCGGCAGCATCGGGACCCCGGGTGCGCCCGGGACCGCGGTGCACCCGGGACCG
>JBQEKJ010000180.1:0-2402 GCA_052103835.1 Pauljensenia sp. | reverse complement strand
CCCGGGACCGCGGTGCACCCGGGACCGTGCCCGCACCCTTGCCGGGGTGCGACAATGATGACCATGCCCCACTCGCTGGAGATCACGGCCGCGACCATCGACCCGGCCCTGCTCGACCTCCCCTGGGAGATACCCCTGGAGGAATGGCCCTCCGACATCCTCGCGGCGCTCCCCCGCGGGCTCTCGCGCCACATCGTGCGATTCGTGAACCTGTCGGGACGCGTGATCGCGGTCAAGGAGATCGGGGAACGGGTCGCCCACCACGAGTACGAGATGCTGCGCGACCTCTCACGCATCGACGCGCCCTCCGTCCTTCCCACCGCGGTGGTGACCGGTCGCCGAGACTCCGCAGGCGAGGAACTCAACGCTGTCCTGGTCACGGAACACCTGCAGTTCTCCCTGCCCTACCGGGCCCTGTTCAGCCAGTACATGACGCCGGACACCGCCACGCGCCTCATTGACGCATTGGCCGTGCTCCTGGTGCGTCTCCACCTGCTCGGCTTCTACTGGGGCGATGTCTCGTTGTCCAACACTCTCTTCCGACGTGATGCCGGGGCGTTCTCCGCCTACCTCGTCGATGCGGAGACCGGCGAACTCCACCCCGCCCTGACCACCGGACAGCGCGAGTACGACGTGGACCTGGCACGGACCAACATCATCGGCGAGCTCATGGATCTCCAGGCCGGTTCCTACTTCCCCGAGGACGAGGACCCCATCGAGGTCGGGGACCGGATCCGTTCTCGCTACGAGGAGCTCTGGCGCGAGCTCACAGCGCCCCAGTCCATCGAGAGCGACCAACGCTGGCGGGTGACGGAGCGCATCGACCGTCTCAATGAGCTCGGTTTCAGTGTCGGTGAACTGCAGATGGTCTCGGACCTGGACGGTACGCACCTGACGATCCGGCCCAAGGTCGTGGACTCGGGACACTTCCACCGCCAGATGATGCGCCTCACCGGCATGGACGTGGGTGAGATGCAGGCCCAGCGCATGCTCAATGACCTCGAGACGTACCGGGCCATGACCGGTCGGCAGGGACAACCCATCGAGATCGTTGCACATGAGTGGATGCGTGACGTCTTCGAACCGATCATCAACGGCGTCCCCCCGGAACTGCGGGCCAAGCTGGAACCTGCCCAGATCTTCCACGAAGTGCTCGAACACCGGTGGTTCCTCGCCCAGAAGGCCGGGCACGACATCCCCCTGGACCAGGTCATCGGCTCCTACGTCCACTCCATCCTGCCGACCAAGCGCGACGAGGCCATCCTCCTGGACCCCGGACCCCAGGACACGTCCGAAATGCCCGCCATCGTCCCTGATGAGCCTACGAGGCCGAAGGATCACACCGGCCCCGCCCTCGTCAATGAGGACCCCGACAGCATGCGCTCCGCGGACACCCAACCCGCGGATGCCTGAGCGCCCTCACCAACCACCCCGAAAGGACACCATGCCCGACTTCCCTCGGATCCTCGCCCACAGGGGCGCCTCGTCACTGGCGCCGGAGAACACGATGGCCGCCTTCGTCAAAGCCATGGAGGTCGGCGCCAGTTGGATCGAGTTCGACGTCGACATCATGGGTGACGGCACCCTGTTGGTCATGCACGACCACACTCTCGACCGGACGACCGATGGGCGGGGCGGCTACTACGACAAGGGTTTCGCCGACCTGCGCCGCCTGGACGCGGGGAGGTGGTTCTCCGACGTCTACCGCTTCGAGCCGGTGCCCGAGGTCGCTGACGTCATCGAGTTCCTCAACACCTCCGGCCTCCATGGCAACCTGGAGATCAAGCCATGCCTGGGCGGAGAGATCCTGCGCGAGAGGGTCATCGAGACGCTGACGCACACCATCGACGTGCTGGTGGACCAGGAGGCCTTCCTGGTCTCCAGCTTCGACCACGACCTCCTGGCCCGGTTCCATGCCGCCCGCCCCGACATCGATCTGGGGTGGCTCGTCGAGGAGGACGATCCCTCTCGCGAGGACTGGCGGACCGGTGCCGCCGAGCTCGGGTGCCGGGCGATCAATCCCGGCGACCAGGGGCTGACGGAGGCCCAGGTCGCCGAGATGCTGGAGGCCGGATTCGAAGTCAATGTCTGGACCGTGGATGACCTGGACCGCGCCCGAGAACTCGCCGGGTGGGGTGTGACGGGCATCTTCACCAACCGTCCCCAGGACTTCCCGGAGTCAGCACTGGCGCGGTGACACCCCGGAGGGCCGCGTCACGGGACCCGGGACGGCAGGCGTCAGGACTGCTCGCCGTTCCTGCGCGAGTCGCGCATGCCCAGGTACTTCGCCAGGGACACCTCAGCAACCGAATCGATGATCATCAACGATCCCAGGACTCCTCCGACCTTGGTCCAGCCGCTGCGCGGTCTCTCCGCCCGGATCGCGAGGGCCAGCAACGCAG
>JBQEKJ010000179.1:0-5097 GCA_052103835.1 Pauljensenia sp. | reverse complement strand
GAACTCCAACGGGGTGGCCTGGATGTCCTGTGTGGGGGTGAAGGCGAACTTCACCAGCAGGAGGATCGGGCCGACGCAGAAGACGACCAGGAGGACCAGCAGCAGGAAGTGCATCCCCCGCCACACCCATTTCACGGCCGGACGCCGCCAGTCGGAGGAGGACAGGACGCGGCGCTGCTCGCCCTCGTCCCCGTCGGCGCCTCGCCGCTGGAGTCTGCGGCGCAACCCGCGCGGTCCGGGGAGGGTCTGGAGTGCCGGGGCGGTCTGTTGGCGGACGGTGGTCACGATTGGCTCCAGGAACGGGTGAGGCGGAAGTAGATGACCGACATGATCGCCAGGAACACGGCCAGGAGCAGCGACAGGGCGGTGGCCTGACCGAAGTTCGACCCCAGCGTCGTGAAGGCGAGGTTGTAGACGCGCAGCATGATCGTCTCGGTGGCGTGGTTGGGGCCGCCGTTGGTGAAGAGGAAGGGCTCCAGGAACACCTGCGCGGTGCCGATGACCTGCAGGATCAGGGTGATGAAGAGGACGCCGCGCAGCTGGGGCAGCGTGACGTGCCAGATCTTGCCCCAGATGGAGGCGCCGTCGACCTCCGCGGCGTCGTAGAGCTCGGGCGGGACCGCGACCAGGGCCGCCAGGTAGATGATGACGGTGCCACCGGCCGCGGCCCACGTCGCCTCCAGGACGAGGGCGGGCATCGCCATCGTCTGGGAGTTCAGCCACCCCACCGGGCCGATGCCGACCCAGCCGAGGATCGTGTTGAACACCCCGGCCGGACCCGGGTCGTAGAAGAACTTCCACAGGAGCACCGCGACCACGGGTGGGACGACGACGGGCAGGTAGGCGAGCACGGAGTACAGCCCGCGCCTGCGTCGCAGCTCGCTCATGAGGACGGCCCCCACCAGCGGTACGGGGTAGCCGAAGAGCAGGGCCAGGAACGCGAACCACGCGGTGTTGGCCACGACCTTGGGCATCAGGGGGTCGGCGAGGACGGCCCGGAAGTTGTCCAGGCCCACCCACTGGGCGGGGTCGATGAGGTTCGTCTTCTGGAAGCTCATGACGACGGCGGAGATGATCGGCCACCAGGAGAAGACCCCGAAGACGACCAGGAGGGGAACGGCGAAGAGGAGTGAGGACAGTCCTCCTCCCCTCAGCCATGTCCTGGGGGAGCGAGCCCTCCTGCGCACACCCGACGCCACGTTCCCACCCGGAGGGTCACCCGGGTCCGCGGTGGGACCGGGAGTGGGGCGGACCTGTTCGGTCACGGTCGACATGTGAGCCTCCTGACTCATGGTGGATGTGCGAGACGTGCGGGTGTGCGGGGCGCCCGGGCCGGCGCCCCGCACACCGGCGGTCACTGCGCGGAGTCGATCGCCTGCTGGCCGGCGGTGTTGGCCGTCTCCAGCAGGTCATCGATGTCGGCGTCCCTGTCCGAGATGACGGCCTGCACGACCGGGAAGAGCTGGGCGTAGAGGTCCTGGACGGAGGCTGCGGCCTCCGGGACGACGTTCTGGGTGAACATGACGTCCGTGTAGCCCGTCATGTCATCCAGGGGGACATTGATGTAGTCCTTGATCCATTCGAGGTTCTCCTGGTAGAGCTCCTCGGAGAAGATCGGCAGGACGGGTGTCCCGACCGCCTGGGGCGGGGTGGCCTCGGCGCGGGACTGCGCATCGGCGACCGCCTGGTACTTGTCCTGCAGCTTGGAGAGGTACCACCAGTCGATCCACTTCACGGCCGCATCCTTCTCGGCATCGGTGGACTGCTTGGTGACAGCCGCCATGGTGCCGCCCGTCAGGGCGCCCCCGCCGTTCTCCGTGGGGATGGCCGTGAGGCCGTAGCCCCAGTCCTCGGTCACGCCGTTGGACTCGACCAGGGCGTTGTAGATGTCGGAACCGGAGGTGTACATCGCGAAGTTGCCGGCTGCGAACTCCTGGTTGATCTCGCCCCACCCCAGATCGGTGCGGTCCAGGAGGGATCCGTCCTCCCACTTGAGGTCGTGGAGCCACTCGAGGTGCTCCTCGATCTGGGGATCATTGAGGGTCGCGGTGTAGGTCGTCCCGTCAAAGGTCTCCACCGCGCCACCACGGGAGTTCGCGCCGGCCACCAGCTGCCAGCCTCCCGCATTGTCGAGGGCCATCATGGCGTAGCCGGGCTTTCCGGTCTTCTCGTGGATGGTCTTGGATGCCTCGCGGACCTCCTCCCAGGTCGTGGGCGGCTTGTCGGGGTCGAGCCCCGCCTGGGTGAAGAGGTTGCGGTTGTAGTGCAGGGCCACGGCGTAGACCGACTTGGCGGGCACGGCGTGGATCTTCCCTGAGGCGTCCTGGCCGTTCTCCAGGAGCTTCTCGTTGAACTGGTCGCCGTAGGGCAGTGCGCGCACCAGGGAGTCGATGTCGGCGAGCTGCCCGTTCTCGATGAGTGTGCGCCCATCGGTCAGGGGGATCTCGAAGACGTTCGGCAGGGTCCCCCCGGCCAGCTGGGTGGTGAAGGTCTGGGCCTTCCACTCGTAGTCCTCGGGCTCGACCTTGATGTCGGGGTACTTCGCCTCGAAGCTGGCCACGCGCTCGGCCAGCTGCTGTTTCGCGGCGTCATCGGCGGTGGGCAGCAGACCGGCGACGCGGATGGTCACCTCTCCCGAGGCGTCACCCGATTCCCCCGACACTCCGTCTCCGCTCTGGTCGGCGGAGGACCCGCATGCTGTCAGTGCCCCCAACGACAGGGCGCAGGCGACCCCCCAGACCAGGGTTCGTGAGTTCTTCATCATCACTCCTTCGTGAGGCCCGCCCAACGTTCGTGGGCCGGGAAACCATGTGTGCGTGTGAATGGTTCACCGGATGCGCCAGTGCGCCCGGCGGATCGGATCATGCCCGGGCACCCTCCTTCCAGGGGTCGTCGACCTCACGGGGACGCCCGATGAGGGCCGTGTCCGTTGCGAGGAGGCCTCCGGCGAGCGGCTCGCTGGACACGAGGACCTCGAGACCGTCGGGAAGTGGTGTGGGAGCCCCGAGGTTCACGGCGCACACGAGGGCGCCCCGGGTAAAGGCCAGGACTCCCGGTGGTGCCGCCACCCACCTCAGGTCCCCGCCCTGCAGGGACTCCTCGCGGTGCCTCAGGTGGATGAGGTCCCGGTAGAGGGCGCGCACGGAAGAGGGATCCTGCTCCTCGTGCGCCACGCTCAGCTCGCCCCACCCCTCCGGTTGGGGAAGCCATGTGGTCACGCCCTCGTCACTGAACCCGTAGGGCGGGCGGTCCCCGGACCACGGCAGGGGGATCCGACACCCGTCGCGCCCGGGACTGACGCGCCCCGAACGCTCGTACATGGGGTCGGTGAGGCGCTCCAGGGGCAGGTCCTCCACCTCGGGGAGCCCGAGTTCCTCCCCCTGGTAGACGTAGAGGGCCCCGGGGAGCGCATGGACGAGGACGGCCGCGGCGCGTGCGCGTCTACGTCCCAGGGCCGTGTCGGTGGGGATGCCGAACCTCTTGGCGGGGAAGGAGAAGGAGGTGTCCTCGCGCCCGTAGCGTGTGACCGGACGGGTGACGTCGTGGTTGGAGAGGACCCAGGTGGCGGGTGCCCCGACGGTGCGGTGCACCCCCAGCGTCGCGTCGATGGAGGCGCGCAGCTGCCCCTCCTCCCACGGGCGCGCCATGAAGTCGAAGTTGAAGGCGGTGTCCATCTCGCCCGGGCGCAGGTAGAGGCCGAAGCGCTCGGCGTCCTCCAACCACACCTCCCCGACCAGGAGGCGGTCGTCCCCGTAGGAGTCGGCAAGTCGGCGCCAGGACTGGTAGACGGCGTGGAGGTCGTCCCGGTCGATGTAGGGGTGGTCGGGCCCGGGGGTGGCACCGGCCGCGGTGACGGGGAGGGTGGGGTCCTTGGCGATGAGTGCGGCGGAGTCGATGCGGATGCCCGCCACGCCGCGGTCGAACCAGAAGCGCAGAACGTCGAGGAACTCCTGGGCGACCTCGGGGTTCCCCCAGTTGAGGTCGGGCTGGGAGGGGTCGAAGAGGTGGAGGTACCACTGACCGGGATGCCCGTCCGGTTCGATGATGCGGGTCCAGGTGCCTCCTCCGAACTCGGAGACCCATTCGGTCGGGGGCAGGTCCCCGTGGGGTCCGCGTCCGTCGCGGAACCAGAATCTGGACCGCTCCGCCGAGCCGGGGCCCGCTGCGAGCGCCTCACGGAACCACCGGTGCTGGGAGGAGACATGGTTGGGGACGATGTCGATGATCGTGCGGATGCCTGCCGCCAGGGCCTCGGCGATCAGGGACTCCGCCTCCGCGACGTCGCCGAGGGTGGGGTCGATCGCGCGGTAGTCGGCGACGTCGTAGCCGCCATCGGCCATCGGGGAGGCGTACCAGGGCGTCAACCACATCGCGTCGACCCCGAGGTCGACGAGGTGGGGCAGGTGCTGGCGGATCCCTGCGAGGTCGCCGATGCCGTCACCGTTGCCGTCCGCGAAGCTGCGTGGGTAGACCTGATAGATGACGGCGTTGCGCCACCACTGTGAGCCCGCAGGCGCCACTGGTCCGGTCATGTCCCGCTCCCTCGTGCTGTGGCCTCGGCGATGAGGTCAGTTCGACGTCGGTGTCGATGCAGATCATGGTAGGGCTAGCGACGTGCATCACGCAAGAACTCGACAGACTTGATGCTGTTTCGTGACATCTGAGTGGGGAGTGGTCCGGGAACGACACTGGGGAGGGCGGCGGACTCCGCATCCCCGGAGCGCCCGCGACCCGCTTCGGCACGGCACGGCACGGCACGGCACGGCACGGCACGGCACGGCACGGAGCACAGCCTCACGCCCGAGCACGGACGGCTCGGGCCCTGCTTCCGGCGCAGGCATGAGTTGATGACGACTCCCGCCCGGGACGCGGGCGGCTCAGGCGGCGGTGATCCTGCGGGGGGCGGGGGCGACCGCGGTGGACCCGCGCACCACCAGCTCCGGGTCGAAGAGGAGCTCGCGCAGCTGGGGCACCTCACCCGCGTCCTGGGACAGGAGCAGCTCCACGGCCGCGCGTCCCATGCGGTCGATCGGCTGTCGCACCGTCGTCAGCGGCGGGTCCGTGTGGTTCATCAGCGCGGAGTCGTCGTAACCGACC
>JBQEKJ010000178.1:0-5108 GCA_052103835.1 Pauljensenia sp. | reverse complement strand
CTTCCTGCCGGTGCCGGGCGCTTCCGGCTCGATGATGCGCGCTCAGATGATTCCGGCGACCTCCGAGAGCCACGGCGGGTTCGCCCCGGCCCGGGAGACCGTGATGTCGGAAATGTGGGAGGCGCGGTCCAGGATCGCCCCGACCTTCGTCTCGTCCAATGTGCGCAGCGCCGGGCGCGACATGGCCCCGACCAGGCCCATGGACCACAGGGCATCGATGATCCCGCCCATGAAGGAGTCCCCGGCCCCCACGGAGTCGATGACCTTCACGTCGGCGGGGACCGCAGCGCGGCGGATTCCGGTGGAGGT
This sequence comes from Pauljensenia sp., assembly GCA_052103835.1. Taxonomy (GTDB): domain Bacteria; phylum Actinomycetota; class Actinomycetes; order Actinomycetales; family Actinomycetaceae; genus Pauljensenia. The sequence goes on along the minus strand of JBQEKJ010000178.1, from coordinate 4,799 downwards.
GTGGACGAGTCCGCCCTCCTTTCCACGCGTGACGATCACCATTGCGGGGCCCATGGTCAGCCAGTCGCGCATGACGTCTTCGACGGCACGCCCTCCGGTCATCCAGTCGATGTCCTCGTCGGAGACCTTCACGACGTCGGAGACGGCGACGAACTTGTTGACGATCTCCAAGGACTTCTCGGGATCACCCATGATCGCGGGGCGGGCATTGGGGTCATAGGTGATGATCGCGTGCTGGCGCGCGGCCACGAGCGCGTCGAGCACGACGGGACCACCGGGTTCGATGACGGCCGCGATGGAGCCGGCGTGGACGACGCGTGCCGTCTTGGCGACCCGCATGGGTGACCTGGGTGCCCACTCCAGGTCGAAGGTGTAGGAGGCCTTGCCGTCCTCATCCAGGTTGGCAGTGGCGGTGGGGGTGTGGGTGGCACCGTAGGACTCGGGCGTGATCAGTACGTGGGAGGCGCCGAAGTGCTCGGAGAGGGCCTGCCCGCGCGGATCGTCGGCGATCCACGTCTGCAGTGCGACATTGCGTCCGAGCCGTCCCAGGGTCATGGCGACGTTGGCGGGGGATCCTCCCGGGATCTCCGTGGCCGCGGCGGGGTTCCCAGCTGGGGTGACGATGTCCATGAGGGCCTCGCCGATGGCGAGGACATGGGGGTCGGTGGCGAGATCCATGTGTGTCTTCCTGTTCGACGCGATGTGCGGTGCTGCTCGGCGACCACCTCGGCGCGGCCATCCGGTGCCCCAAGACTAGCCTCCGCGCAGGTGGCCGGGAGGGGGCATCGGACCCACGGAATGTCACCCTCGGCACAGCGCGGATGTGCAGGTGGCGCGGCGCTGGAAGAACAACGCTGGGCCGTGCGCGCGCGGACCGGTTCACCTCGGGGGCGGCGGCGACGTCGGCCTCTGGCGCTGGGCCGTGTGCGCGCGGACCGGTTGAGTGCTGGCCGATCGTCGAGGGCGGCTCCGTCAGTCCGCGGGGCCCGCGAGGCCTGCGAGGGCGGCTCCGTCAGTCCGCGGGGCCTGCGAGGGCGGCTCCGTCAGTCCGCGAGGCCTGCGAGGGCGCCGCCGCCTGCTGGGTCCGGTCGAGCCTCGCCTGGGCGTCGTCCAGGATTGAGCGGCAACGGGCCGCCAGTGCCTCGCCGCGCTCCCACAGTCCCAGCGTGGCCTCCAGGGGTGCCCGTCCGCCTTCGAGCCGGGCGACGATGTCGACCAGCTCGTCGCGTGCCTGCTCGTAGCCGAGGGAGGCCGGGTCGGGGAGGTTCTGGCTGGTGTCCTGATCATTCATCGGGGTTCTCCTCGTCGGGGGTGTCTGGGGTGTCTGGGCTGTCGGGCGCGGCCGGGTCCGGCTCGGGGTTCGTGCCGAACACCTGGGCGACGAGCCTGCCGTGCGCGAGGATGCCCTCCAGCAGGTCGCCCTTGCGCACGTCGGTGGCGGAACGGACCAGGGCACCCGAAGGCGTGCGCAGCATCGCGTAGCCACGCTCAAGGGTGGCCTGGGGGGAGATCGCGGTGAGGGTTGCCTGCGCGCGGGCGAGTTCCGTGCGCTCCTCACCCAGTCGGCGCGCCAGGGACTGGTCCAGGCGCAGAGCCAGTGAGTCCACGACCGCGAGGTGCTGGTCGATGACGGCGGTGGGGCGCTGGAGCACGGGACGCCCCTCCAGCAGTGTCAGGTGGGAGCGTTCCGTCATGAGCCGGCTGCCCACAGCCGCGCGCATGCGCGTGACCGCATGTGCCAGCCCCTCCAGCTCACGGGCCCGGTCCGGGACGATGCGTCGCGCGGCGTCGGTCGGTGTCGAGGCCCTGTAGTCGGCGACCAGGTCGAGCAGGGGGGCGTCGCCCTCGTGCCCGATGGCGGAGACGAGCGGGGTGCGTACGGCGGCCGCAGCGCGCACGAGCGCTTCCTCGGAGAAGGGGAGGAGGTCCTCCACGGAACCACCGCCGCGCGCCACGACGATGACGTCGACCTCGGGCAGGGAGTCCAGTTCCGCGAGGGCGGCGCTGACCTCGTGGACCGCGTACTGACCCTGGACGGCGACCTCGCGGATCTCGAAGCGCACTCCCGGCCAGCGGGCGGAGGCATTGACGAGGACGTCGTCCTTGGCCTTGGCGTTGCGTCCGCAGACCAGGCCGACCACGCGAGGCAGGAAGGGGAGGGGGACCTTGCGATCGGCGGAGAACAGCCCCTCGGCATCCAGGGCGCGGCGCAGGTGTTCGATGCGGGCGAGCAGATCACCGAGGCCCTGGAGGTGGACCTCGGCGGCGCGCAGGTTCAGGGTGCCGCGACGCTCCCAGAAGGTCGGCTTGACCCGGGTGACCACGCGGGCGCCCTCGTCGAAGCCGGGGCCGGCGTGGTCGAGGACGTCGGGGAAGGCGGAGACGGTCATGGAGGTGTCGGTCTCCACGTCGCGCAGTACGAAGAAGGCCATGCGGGTGCCGGGGCGGGGCTTGTACTCCACGACCTGGCCCTCCACCCACAAGGGGGACATGCGGTCGACGTAGATCTTGATGTTCTCCGTGAGGCGGCGCAGCGGCCAGGGGTTGTCGCGGGTCGTGTCGGCGGCCCGGGCTGCCGGCGCGGGAGCCTGCGCTGGCGATGTCCGGGGCATGGAGGGGGTGGCGGGGGAGGAAGGGGTGGTGCGGGCGGCGGAGGCGGACCGGTTTTGCGCCGGGTACGGGCTCTGGTCGGGGGTCAGGGGTGCGGGCACCCCCTCAGGATGCCATCCCGGGGCGGGGTCGTCATCCCGGGGTGAGGCCGTCATCCCGGGGCGGGGGTGCAGGCCACGGGCCAGGACGTTGTCCCGGAGCGAGTGGTGATCCGGGGTCGAGACGTCATCCCGGGTCGGGACCATCTGGACCTCGGCCCAGGACCTCGCCAATCACGGTCGGGACACGAGAGTTGTCGGGGTTCCGGGGAGCACGCCCGTGAAGTGCTGACGCCCGAGTTCCTGAGGTCCTGTGCCCCGGATGGTCCAGCGGGGTGGATCCGAAAGGCACGGAGTTCGCTCCCGGGAGCAACTGTGGCTCGGGCTGCGGGTCTTTGGTTGGGGTTACTGATCTTTGGGTGGGGTTGCTGATCTTTGGGTGGGGATATAACCCGTGCCCGAACGCAGTAGCCCGTGCCCGAACGCAGTAGCCCGTGCCTGAACGCAGTAGCCCGTGCCCGAACGCAGTAGCCCGTGCCCGAACGAATTCTCCGGGCACCCGGCACCCGGCACCCGGCCACGATGGCCCCAGGGCCGGAAATGCGCGATCCGTGCGAGAGGCCGTGGTTCAGATCATGGGAGTGGGCGGATGCTGCGCTTGGCGGGCTTGCCGTTCCGAGAATGGACGGTGCCTGTCCCGGGGCCGTCTCCTGGCCAGTGCCACGACATAGCCGACGAGGAGGAACAACGTTGCCCCGCCGCCGCCCGTGAGCAGCAGGAACGCAGTCACGGCGAGGATCACCACGTGGAGGGTCCTCTCCCAGAGGGGCATGTTCCGACTCCTGACTCGATCGGCGGCAGGCCGGGCTCCACACCGCCGTGGGACAACAGGGTGGTAGCGGTCTCCCGGGGAGGTACACGCCACCGTCCGATGCGCTCCAACTCCCGGTGCGCACGGAACCTCGGGTGCTCACGGGTGCTGGGTGCACGCGACTCCCATTCCCCGAGTGTCCCAGAGTTCGGCCGCCAGCGAGGACGCACGGCCCAGGACATCGTTCTCACCCGCAGTCGCTCCGCAGGTGCTCCGCAGGTATTCGGCCGCCGATGCCTGTGTTGGCCCGCGTGGTCTTCCCCACGCGCCCGGAGGCCGCCACCCGGATAGATTGGTCGCATGACGATCCAGACCCAGCCCGCCACCGGCGCACCGGCGGACACCGCTTCTGTGGACACCACACCGGCGGACGCGAACCAGACCTCGACCGGTGGAACGGTGCTGCTGGCAGCCCCGCGTGGCTACTGCGCAGGCGTCGACCGTGCGGTGGACGTCGTGGAGAAGACGCTCGACCTCTACGGTCCCCCGGTGTACGTGCGCAAAGAGATCGTCCACAACAAGTACGTCGTGGAGACACTGACGCGCCGTGGCGCGGTCTTCGTCCAGGAGACGGACGAGGTGCCAGAGGGTGCACGCGTGGTCTTCTCCGCGCACGGGGTCTCCCCGCAGGTTCGCGCGGTTGCCGAGGCCCGCAACTTGGCGACCATTGACGCGACCTGCCCACTGGTCACCAAGGTCCACCGCGAGGCCCTGCGATTCGCCAAGGACGACTACGACATCATCTTGGTGGGACATGAGGGCCACGAGGAGGTTGAGGGGACCTTCGGGGAGGCGCCCGAGCACATCCAGGTCGTCGGTTCCCCCGACGAGGTCGCCAACGTGGTCGTACGCGACCCCTCGCGTGTCGTGTGGATCTCCCAGACGACCCTGTCCGTGGACGAGACCCGCGAGACGGTGGACCGTCTGCGCGAGCGTTTCCCCCAGCTCATCGACCCGCCCTCGGACGACATCTGCTACGCGACCCAGAATCGCCAGGTGTCGGTGAAGACCATCGCCCCGCGCGTGGACGTGATGATCGTCGTGGGTTCCGCCAACTCCTCCAATTCGGTGCGTCTGGTCGAGGTCGCGCTGGAGGCCGGAGCCGGTTCCGCCCATCGCATCGACAAGGCCGACGAGTTGGATCCCGCCTGGTTCCGGGGTGCATCCACCGTCGGTCTCACCTCCGGTGCTTCGGTGCCGGAGATCCTCGTGCGCGACGTCATCGAGTGGCTCGGCGAGCACGGCTTCCCCACGGTGGAGGAGGTGCGCACCGAGACGGA
>JBQEKJ010000177.1:0-5147 GCA_052103835.1 Pauljensenia sp. | reverse complement strand
CTGCCAGCCAGTCCACTGACCAGCCACCCCCAATACTTACGGTCCGCTCTGTTCGGGCCTTGCGTGAGGTCCGCTCTGCTGTTCTGGGGTCGAGGTTCGCCGGCCTGTTCTGGGGCGTGGACCGTGGACAGTGGATCTGGTGCGGCATCGACCCGCATGTTCAGTGATCCGTGCCAGTTCGGTGGGCACAGCTCACTGAATCTCAGTGCGCTCGTGCATGCATGTTCGCCGCGCGCCGGACGATCCTTAGCATCACCGCAGGTCACGGGGGTTGTCGGTGGAAGGCGGGTGTTCCCGGGGTCCGGTGGCCACTCGAGATTCAGTGATGGGTGCCGGTTCCGCGGGCACAGGTCCCTGAATGTCAACGTGCACGCACAGGGGACATGCCGGAGTCCCTGGAGGGCGTGCGTGCCCCGGCACCCGGGTGCCCCCGCCCCCGCCCCGGTCCGTCCTCAGAAGAAGGACAGCGCCGTGAGTGCGAACGCCACGGCCACGACCAACGCGGGCAGCGGTGTCCACCTCACCCGGACCTCCTGCGGGAAGCCGGCGTCCAGACGGTCAGGGATCGGGGACTCCGCCAGTTTCCGGGAGACCGCCTCCTGCTGAGAGGTGGACAGACGTGGACGCTGCTCGGGGTGCAGGGCGAGCTCGCGCTCCTCCAGCACCAGACGCGCCGCGCCCTCCGGCTGGGTCTCGATCTCGTGATGCACGGTCTCCGTGTCATCCAGATCAGGCAGGTCGGGCGCAGCGTTGCGCTTGCGCGATGCGGAGAAGCCGCCACGCTCAGGAGGGGCGGCACTGATGTACTCGTGCCCATCGGCCACCAGTCGCAGCCCGAGCCGGGTGCGCGCATCCTCCAAGTGGGCCCACGGGATCCACACCTCGCGGAAGTGGTTGTGCGCCACGACCCCGCCGGGTGAGGTGACCAGTCGGGGCCACCACCACAGCCACGCGCACAGCGCCGCGACGGCCAGTGGCAGGGGCAGGCCGACGAGGGCGGACCTCCAGCCCTCCTGGACCAGCACCATGATCTCGAGCAGGAGGGCCAGCCCGGCCACGACCAGGGTGCCGATGCGTCCCCAGCGGGAGCGGAACGTCAGGGTGCGCTTCATCGGAGCCAGTGTAGGTGGCCATCGCCGGCGACGGAGTGCGGGTTCGAGGGGCTGGAGGGTCCGGACCGGCGGTGTACGCGGAAGGCGAGCCCACGCACCGCCGAATGCCGGCTTCTGGTCGCGCCGACAGGGGCGTCCTCGCCCTCGTCGGCCCAGGAACCTCACGAAACGGAGGCTCCCCGGCCCCGGAACCCTGCGACGCCGCCCCCTCGCCCCACACCCTGCGTGTCAGATCTCGCACGCTCCCCACTGTCAGTCCCACCCCGGGAACGGATACGCTTGGCCCCTGAATGTGTGCGCGTCCCGCCCACGGCCCGACGCCGCCGCCCGCCACCTCCCGGTGGATGGTCGCCCCCCGAGCGACCACCCGCGGTGTGCGGGCCCACCCGATCCCGAGGAGTCCTTCATGTCGGTGCGCCCTGATCTGCGCAATGTTGCCATCGTCGCCCATGTCGACCATGGCAAGACGACGCTGGTGGACGCCATGCTGTGGCAGTCCGGCGCCTTTTCCGAGCGTGACACGGTCGAGAAGACCGGCGAGCGTGTGATGGATTCCGGCGACCTGGAGCGCGAGAAGGGCATCACCATTCTCGCCAAGAACACCGCGGTCCACTACCGCGGCCCCTCCGCCCAGAAGCTGGGCCTGGAGGGCGGCGTGGTCATCAACGTCATCGACACCCCCGGTCACGCCGACTTCGGTGGCGAGGTCGAACGAGGCCTCTCCATGGTCGACGGTGTGGTCCTGATGGTCGACGCCTCCGAGGGCCCCCTGCCCCAGACGCGTTTCGTGCTGCGCAAGGCGCTGCAGTCCAAGCTGCCCGTGGTGGTCGTCGTCAACAAGGTGGACCGTCCCGACTCCCGCATCGAGGAGGTCGTCTCCGAGACCACCGACCTGCTGCTCTCCCTGGGTGAGGACCTCATGAACGAGGGCGTCGAGACCGACGTCGACTCGCTCCTCGACGTCCCGATCATCTACGCCTCCGCCAAGGCCGGGAAGTCCTCCCTGACGAACCCCGGCAACGGGAACCTCCCCACGGAGGACCTGGAGCCGCTCTTCGAGACGATCCTCAAGCGCATCCCCGGCCCCTCCTACGAGGAGGGCGCGCCGCTGCAGGCACACGTCACCAACCTCGACGCCTCCCCGTTCCTCGGGCGCCTGGCCCTGCTGCGCATCCACAACGGCACGCTCCGCAAGGGCGAGACCGTGGGCCTGGCTCGCCACGACGGCACCATCAAGCCGGTGCGCGTCACCGAGCTGCTGCGCACCGAGGGCCTGGAGCGAGTTCCCGCCGAGACCGCTGACCCCGGCGACATCGTCGCGGTCGCCGGTATCGAGGACATCACCATCGGTGAGTCCCTGGTGGACCTCGACGACCCGCGCCCCCTGCCGCTCATCACCGTGGACGACCCGGCGATCTCCCTGACCATCGGCATCAACACCTCGCCCATGGCGGGGCGCGTCAAGGGTGCCAAGGTCACGGCCCGCCAGGTCAAGGACCGCCTCGACCGCGAGCTGATCGGCAATGTCTCCATCCGCGTGCTGCCCACCGAGCGGCCCGACTCGTGGGAGGTCCAGGGCCGTGGCGAACTGGCGCTGGCGATCCTGGTCGAGCAGATGCGCCGCGAGGGCTTCGAGCTCACCGTCGGCAAGCCGCAGGTGGTCACCAAGGAGATCGACGGCAAGACCTGCGAGCCGATGGAACGCATGACCATCGACATCCCCGAGGAGCACCTCGGCGCGATCACCCAGCTCATGGCCCAGCGCAAGGGCCGTATGGAGTCCATGGCGAACCACGGTTCCGGCTGGATCCGTCTGGAGTTCATCGTCCCGGCCCGTGGCCTCATCGGCTTCCGCACGCGTTTCCTCACTGAGACGCGCGGCACCGGCATCGCCTCCTCCATCGCAGAGGGCTACGAGCCGTGGCTGGGTTCGATCGAGCAGCGCCTCACCGGCTCACTGGTCTCCGACCGCGCCGGCCAGGCCACGCCCTACGCCATGATCAACCTGCAGGAGCGCGGCACGTTCATCGTCGAGCCCGGCTCGGAGGTCTACGAGGGCCAGGTCGTGGGCGAGAACCCGCGCGGCGAGGACATGGATGTCAACATCACGCGTGAGAAGAAGCAGACCAACACGCGTTCCGCCACGGCGGACGTGTACGAGTCACTCACCCCGTCCCGCAATCTGACGCTCGAGGAGTCCCTGGAGTTCGCCGCCAATGACGAGTGCGTCGAGGTGACGCCCGAGTCGGTGCGCGTGCGCAAGGTGACCCTGGACTCTCAGGAGCGCTTCAAGATCGCGGCACGTGAGCGTCGCATGCAGCGCTGACGCGCCCCCCGAGGCACGCCTCACCAACGGGCCGAGGCACGCCTCCGTGAGTTGCTGAGACACGCTCGGATGCTGACCAGTTGACCCGGAACCGCCCTCGTCCCCCTCCGCGGGGACGAGGGCGGCACCATATTTGCCGGAGCGGTGTCCCACGGGCCGTTGCTGGCCGCTTCGGTGTGCAGGAATGCACCCAGTTTCTTGCTCCAGCGGCAGAGGGCCAGCGTGGTACGTCCGGCTGCTCGTGCCTGACCTGCAACGATTCCCCCACCTGCGTCCAGACCTCAGGGCCGGACCGAAGAAACTGGGTGCATTTGCGCACAGGGTTCGAATCATCCGCGGGCACCCGGGTGCAGACGTACCGGTGAGACGCACTGGTGACGAGCAGGGCCGAGCACCACGGTCAGATCTCGCAACGGACCTCCGGCCCCCCGGTCACCACACCGGCGGTGGCACCTTCTTGCCGGTGACCATGGTCGAGGCCTCCACACGGATGTCGCCCCGGCGGGTACGCACCGTGACATGGTCGGCTGCGACCTCCAGCAGGTCGCCGAGGGCGTCGTGGAGGCCGTCGGCCAGCCGGTAGCGCACGACCACACGGGTGCCGGGCTCCCAGGCCAACCAGGGGAGTGGGGGCAGTGCCGGTGGCACGCGAGTGTGCCCATCGGTCACAATGCCCGCTGGTGGGACGCTGCCCGCGCTTGACCCCTCGCCCGGGGCCGCGGCTGTCGGGATGCGTCCGCTCTGCACGCCAGCGTCGGCTCCGGAGCCAGCGTTCCCGGAGCCAGCGTTCCCGGAGTCATCCGGGTCCACCGACGCCTCGGGCAGCTTCGCCCCACCAGCTGCAGCGGCCCCTGCACCTTCCTGGGCGCTGGCGATGTTCGACTCCTCACGCCTGCCCGCGTGAGGGGCCCCTCCTGTCGTGGACGTCGCCATGTGGGCGATAATAGATCCAGTTGATTCTGCACCGCGCATGCTCCGACGAGGGCGCCGTCCGCCCGCGAGGGTGGTGCGGCACCGGCGCCGCGAGGCCGCCGGTGCACAGGTACCGACGACAGGAGGAGTCCCATGACCTACGTCATCGCGCAGCCCTGCGTGGACGTCAAGGACCGCGCATGCGTGGACGAGTGCCCCGTGGACTGCATCTATGAGGGCAAGCGTTCGCTGTACATCCACCCCGAGGAGTGCGTGGACTGCGGAGCATGCGAACCGGTGTGCCCCACCGAGGCCATCTTCTACGAGGACGACGTCCCCTCGGAGTGGTCCGACTACTACCGCGCCAATGTGGAGTTCTTCAAGGACCTCGGCTCCCCCGGTGGCGCTCAGCGCTCCGGTGTCCAGGACTTCGACGATCCGATGATCGCGGCCCTGCCTCCCCAGAACCAGGAGTACCTGGACTCCCTCGGCGGCTGACACCGGCCCGTTCGACTCGCTGGCGCCCCGCCATCCGAGACCTGTCACACCTGACCCCCAGGAGGGACCGTGGCCGACCTGCCGCGCACGCTCGGACTGCCGGAGTTCCCGTGGGACCTGCTGGTCCCCGCCAAGCAGCTTGCGGCATCCCACGAGGGAGGCATCTGCGACCTCTCGGTGGGCACCCCTGTCGACCCGACCCCGGAGTTCATCCGCGCGGCCCTCGCCGAGGCCTCCGACGCCCCGGGTTACCCGACGGTGATCGGCACCGAGGAGGTCCGCCGGGCGATCCTCCACTG
>JBQEKJ010000176.1:0-5150 GCA_052103835.1 Pauljensenia sp. | reverse complement strand
CGTCGGAGAGGCGCCGCCCTCGTAGATCTTCGCCCCGCCGACCCAGTCGCGGGTCCTCACACCGCGCCCTCCCACCACCCGCGATCCGAACACTCCAGTGACGGAGCGCACCCATCCCCTAGGATTGGCGAGGACGGTCCCATGCCGTCCTCGCGGGGAATCCCGCGACACCGGAGGAGGGGACGTCCAATGCCAGCCGTGATCGTGCTCGGGACCCAGTGGGGCGACGAGGGCAAGGGCAAGGCCACCGACCAGATCGGTCAGCAGACCGACGTGGTCGTCAAGTACAACGGCGGTAACAACGCCGGGCACACCGTCGTCATCGACGGTGAGAAGTACGCCCTCCACCTGCTTCCCGCTGGCATCCTCAGCCCCGGCGTCACCCCCGTCATCGGCAACGGTGTCGTGGTGGACCTGGAGGTGCTGTTCCAGGAGCTGGAGGAGATGACCTCGCGCGGCATCGACTGCTCGAAGCTCGTGATCTCCTCCGATGCCCACATCATCCCCTCCTACAACAAGGTCATGGACCGCACCACGGAGAAGTTCCTGGGGGATCGTCAGCTGGGCACCACCGGTCGTGGCATCGGCCCCACCTACGCCGACAAGATGAACCGCATCGGCATCCGCATCCAGAACCTCTTCGACCCCTCGATCCTGGCCCAGAAGGTGCGCGGCGCACTCTTCGACAAGAACCACCTGCTCACCAAGGTCTACGGGCTCGACGCCATCGACCCCGACGCCGTCACCGCCGAACTGCTCTCCTACGCGGAGCGCGTGCGCCCCATGGTCGTCGACGCCTCCCTGGTCGTCAACGATGCCCTGGACCGCGGGGAGACCGTGCTGTTCGAGGGCGGCCAGGCCACCATGCTCGACATCGACCACGGCACCTACCCCTTCGTCACCTCCTCCAACCCCACGGCCGGTGGTGCGCTCACCGGTACGGGCGTCGGGCCGACACGCATCGACCGGGTGGTGGGCGTGGCCAAGGCCTACACCACGCGCGTCGGCGAGGGCCCGTTCCCCACCGAACTGGACGACGAGGTCGGGGAGGCGCTGCGCCAGAAGGGCGGCGAGTTCGGGGTCACCACCGGGCGCCCGCGCCGCACCGGCTGGTTCGACGCAGTCGTCGTGCGCTTCGCGAGCCGCGTGAACGGCCTCACCGACATCTGCCTGACGAAGCTCGACGTCCTCTCCGGCTACCCGACGATCCCCGTGTGCGTGGCCTACGAGGTCGACGGCGTGCGGACCGACGAGATGCCCGTCGACCAGACGTCCTTCCACCACGCGGTCCCCGTCTACGAGGAACTGCCGGGTTGGGAGGAGGACATCCCCGGGGTGCGCACCTTCGAGGACCTGCCCGCCAACGCCCAGGCCTACATCCGCTTCCTTGAGGAGCAGTCCCGCTGCCGGATCTCCTCCATCGGCGTGGGCGCGGGCCGCGAGGCGACGATCGTGCGATTCCCACTGCTGGGCTGATGCGGGAGCCCCGGTGACGGAGCAGGAGCAGGACGACGCGACCCGGGAGGGGGTGCAGGACTCCTCCCGACAGGAGCGCGCCCCGGGGGTCTCCGCCCGGTCCCGGCGCGTCACCGGCGCACTCGTCCGCTTCCTCCGCCTCTTCGCGGACATGGTCACCCCCACCAATGTCGCGGTCCTGGCGGGCCTGGCCGTCATCGGCGTCACCGGGATACTCGGTGGCTGGAAGGCGATCGAGGAGCAGCCACAGGACGTGCCCGTGGTCGCGGACGGTGAGACCGTCCGAACCGGCCCCTTCGACATCACCGTCAGGCAGGCCATGTGGGCGCAGGACCCCGGGGCCTTCGGGCTTCCCGATCAGGGTGATGCCCTCCTGGTGCTGCGGGCGACCGTGGAGAACACGCACGGGAGTTGGGTGGACGCGTACGTCCTCGCGGATGCGCTCTCGGGGAGCCTTCCCGGCGTCGACCTCGTTCCCCAGTCGGGGCTCTTCGCGAACTCCCGTGCCACGGATGGTGGCATCGGGACACCCACCCTGCGTCGTGCGGTGGACCTGCAGTACGCCTCCACCGTCCAGCCGGGACTCTCCCAGGACTACTGGTTCGTGTGGGAGCTGCCCCCGGACACGCAGAGGACCTCACACCTGGACCTGACCTTCCATTCCCAGACATGGCGGGCATCCAGCCTGGACGGCCACCACTTCTGGACCGACCGGGTGCTCATCGGCCACCAGGAGATCGTGGTGGACACAGACGGGGAGGTCTCCTGACATGGCGCGCACCGTCCCCCGGAAGCTCCTTGCGGGAGTCGTCATCCTCACCGGCCTGGCCGTCGGCTCCGCCATCGACTCCCGCATGCCCTCCACCTCCGATGTCCTGGCCCGTCCCTTCGTCCACCGCGCCGCTGTGGGCCAAGCGGTCACCATGCGCACGGCCGAGGTGAGTGTCGCGGGGGTGTCGTCCGCGCGTTCCGTCGTCAGCTATGGGCGCGAGTTCTCCACCGAGGGGACGTGGCTGCTCATCGACCTGCAGGTCCTCGCTCTCCGCGACCCGGTGCTGATCAGCGGCATGGAACTCGTCACCAGCTCGGGCCTGGTGTACGGCGGCAGCGGGGACGTCTCCTTCGGCTGCGCGACGGCGCAACCCGGTGTGCCCCAGGACTGCCGGGTCGCCATGGAGGTCGCGCCTGGCGATCTTCCCGGCCTCGAACTGCACGTGCCCGCCTCGGGCGAGGCGGGCTCACCCGGGGACGACATGATGGTCGTGGACCTGGGCATCACACCCGGGAGCCCCGTGGTCACCAGTCCCGCCGAGCGGGTCGAGATCGTGCGCTCGTCGTTCGGAGGTGACTCATGAGCTGGTGGCGCATGAACCGCTGGGGCCTCATCCTCATGCTCCCGGTCCTGGCCGCGGCGCTTGCCGCAGGTTCCTTCCGCCTCGTCACCCTGTACCTGCCGTGGTTCGCCTCCACCGGCACCCACGTCGAGGGCGCGGTCACGGTGACCACCGACTCCTCCTTCGTGGTCTATCCCGACGGAGGGGACCACACCGCGACGCTCACCCCGCTGGACGTCGTCCCTGTCTCCTCGGCCCCCGACGAGGCATACCTCGGCGACGGCAGTGATCTCCTGGCCGCGCCCGGGGCCCGCCTGTGGCGTCTCACGACGCAGATGGAGGCCGACCCGGCGATGTCCCTGGTGGAGTGCCGCATCTCCCTGCTCGGACCCGATGGGACCCACTACGTCGCGGGACTGGCCCAGACGACCTCCGACGGTTCGGTGGTGGTCCCCTCGATGAGCGCCGGTATCTGTGTCCCCGCGGCCACGCCCGGCCCCTACGCGGATCTGGACGGTGAGGTCCAGCCGGTGGTGGAGGGCGAGGAACGCCCCGCCACCTACACGATCGACACCTACGTCGCCGTCCCCTCCGCGGTGATCCCCGACCGTGTGCGCATCGACATGAGTATGGGCGGCCACTGGACCGTCGACGTCCCCGGGGCCTGACGCAGGGCGGGACCAGCAGAGGTCCTCCGCCGTGGGGTACGCACCGACGAGGGCGCTCCGCCCGCGGGCCCCGCGGAGTCGGTGCCCGTGTCGGGCGGGGCCTGACGGATCGGGCGAAGCCGGTCCCGGGAGCTCAGACCGTGGGCGGTCGGAACTCCCCGGGATCGGTGGTGGGCGAGCCGGGGGCCACGGCGGGAGTCACGGCGCTGTCCTCCGGTTGCGCATCCGCCCCGGGCGCGCCGGAAGTCTCCGGGACGGCAGGCGCGGCTGCGGAGGAAGGTGTCGTGCCACCCGCGGAGGTGTCCGGAGCACCACTCCCGGCGCTGTCCACTGTCGTGCCGACTGTTGTCACGTTCGCTGTGTCGAAGACCTGGCGATCCTCTGCATGACCGCGGGAGATGATCGTGGACACAGCAGCCGCGAGCAGGGCCACCATCACCGTCGTGTAGACACACTGGGCAACGGTGTCGATCCAGGGGTTGACGGCCGTCCACAGGGCGGGTTCCCGGGGGCCGATGACCACGCGCAGGGCACCAGTGACCAGCACACGCAGCTGCGAGGCGCCGGCCAGGAGCAGACAGAGGAACACCATCGGCACCACACCGGCCGAGGCGATGCGTCCGATGGAGGTCAGCGTGTTGCGCACCGGACTGACCACTGGCTCGGTCACCTGCGCGGCTGCGCGACGCAGGGGGTCGGGGATCCTTCGGATGCGCTGGGTCATCTGCTCGGAGGTGAGCAGGGGTCTGGAGCCGGGCAGTGAGGAGCCGTAGATCGTCGCACCCACCGCCAGCCAGGCCACGGGCACGATCACCAGGGAACCCATGGAGGACAGCAATGATCCGACCTGCTCGAGGACGACCCTCACGGCGGTCCCGATGGGACCGAGGACGTCGATGACGGTGTCCAGGGTGTCGAGCAGGCGGACGATCACCGCCCTGGACTGCACCCACTGGACCAGTCGGTCGATGGAGCTGGTGAAGAAGGACGCCAGCGTCACCAGCCACAGGGCCTCCAGATAGCCCGCGAACCCGGCGATGCCGATGTTCCTCTTGGCCAGGCCGAACCCGGCGATGGTCTTGCGCAGCACGAGCGCTGCCAGGACCAGGACCAGGGCATGGGTGTCGGAGGCGAAGTTGACCCGCTGGGCGAAGTCCCCCGCGAATCCCTGGTTCAACCACTCATCAGTCGTGGCATTGAACAGGAACGCCGACAGGTCGGCCCTGATGAATCCCTGGGAGGCGTAGACGGCGAGGAAGGGCACCAGGACCTGGACGGCGATGACGAGATGGCTGCGGAGTCGTCGAGGGTCGTCCGAGTCTCCGAGGGAGTCGTGGAGGGCGGGCAGGGAGGGAGCGAGGACCCTCAGCATCAGCACCATCGAGACCAGGACCGAGATCGAGGCGAAGGGGAGCAGGAGCATGGCGAGCAGGGCCGAGTGGTTGGAGACCCAGACGGACAGCCAGAGCATGGCGCCCCTGCCGGCGGCCCCGGCGAGGCAGAGGGTGACCAGGACGGGCCAGTGACGCCCCAGCACCCGCACGGAGTCACCGAGGATCCGCAGCAATGAGCGCCAGGCCTCGCGCAGGATCTCCATGGGCTGATCCTATGGGCCCGGAAAGCCCAGGGGGAGTCACCTCCCATGTCATGGGCAGTGGCAGTGGCAGTGGCA
>JBQEKJ010000175.1:0-5153 GCA_052103835.1 Pauljensenia sp. | reverse complement strand
GTCATGGCCTGGTTCTGCAGGGGGCACTCGCCGCCCTTGTCACAGATCGGGCAGTCCAGGGGGTGGTTGATGAGGAGGAACTCCATCACCCCGTGCTGGGCCTTCTTGGCGACCTCGGAGGTGTGCTGGGTCCTGACGACCATGCCGGGCGTGACCGTCTGGGCACACGAGGGCTGCGGCTTGGGCATGAAACGCAGCTCCCCGGTGCGCCGGTCGGGCATGCCGACCTCCACCAGGCACTGCCGGCACGCGGCAGCCGGCTTGAGCAGCGGGTGGTCGCAGAAGCGCGGGATGCGGATCCCAGCCTGCTCCGCGGCCCGGATGACGAGCGTCCCCTTCGGCACGCTCAGCTGCACGTCGTCGATGACGACGTCCACCAGTTCGGTGGCCTCGCTCATCGGACACCTCCTCGGGCGTAGTTGGCGCTCGCCTCGTAGGGGAACAGGTCCCGGGCGGGCGTCGTGAGTCCGGCCTCGAACTCGTCGCGGAACTTCTTGATCCCCGACATGATCGGGGTGGCTGCCGCGTCCCCGAGCGCACAGAAGCTGCGCCCGAAGATGTTGTGGGCGATCTCGTCGAGCAGGTCGACGTCGCCGGGCAGACCCTGTCCCTTCTCGAGACGGAACATGATCTGCTTGAGCCAGTAGGTGCCCTCACGGCACGGCGTGCACTTGCCGCAGGACTCGTGCTGGTAGAACTCAGTCCACCGCGCGATGACGCGGACCACGGAGGTCGTCTCGTCGAAGACCTGCAGCGCGCGCGTGGCCAGCATGGACCCGGCGGCCCCGACGGACTCGTAGTCCAGGGGGACGTCGAGGTCCTCCTCGGTGAACAGCGGGGTGGAGGACCCGCCGGGGGTCCAGAACTTCAGGTGGTGTCCCTCCCGGACCCCGCCGGCCAGCTCGATGAGCTCGCGCATGGTGATCCCGAAGGGGGCCTCGAACTGGCCGGGGTGCGCCACGTGACCCGAGATCGAGAAGATCCCGTGACCCTTCGACTTCTCCGTACCCATGGAGGCGTACCAGTCGACGGACTCGCGGAAGATGCCGGGCACCTGGCTGATGGACTCGACATTGTTGATGACGGTGGGCCGGGCGTAGAGGCCCTCGACCGCCGGGAAGGGCGGC
Organism: Pauljensenia sp.; assembly: GCA_052103835.1. Classification (GTDB taxonomy): domain Bacteria; phylum Actinomycetota; class Actinomycetes; order Actinomycetales; family Actinomycetaceae; genus Pauljensenia. The sequence goes on along the minus strand of JBQEKJ010000175.1, from coordinate 4,026 downwards.
TTGAGGCGGGGGTGCCCGCGGAAGCCCTCCAGGGAGTCCAGCAGTGCCGTCTCCTCACCGCAGATGTAGGCGCCCGCACCCGCGTGGGCGGTGATCGTCAGGTCGCCGAGCAGGCCGGCCTCGGTGGCCTCCGCGATGGCGGCCAGGAGGCGACGGTAGACGTGGACGACCTCGCCGCGCAGGTAGACGAAGGCGTGGTGGCAGTTGATGGCACGGGACGTGATGGCCATGCCCTCCACGAGGATGTGGGGGTTGGCCATGATGAGGGGCATGTCCTTGCAGGTGCCCGGCTCGGACTCGTCGGCGTTGACCACGAGGTAGCGCGGCAGGCCGTCGTCGGGGGGCAGGAAGGACCACTTGAGGCCGGTCGGGAAGCCGGCGCCGCCGCGTCCCCGCAGTCCTGAGGCCTTGACGGCCTCGGTGATCTCGGAGGGTTCCAGGGTGTTGGCCTTCTTGAGGCCCTCGTACCCGCCCCGAGCCAGGTAGGACTCGAGGGTCCAGGAGCGGTCCTGGTCCCAGCCCCGCGTGGTGATGGGGGTCAGGGTGGACGGTGCGCTGTAGGTGGTCACTTGTCCTCTCCCTCCGTGGCTGCGGCACCGGCGACCGGTGCGTCCTGGGGCAGTGCCGCCTCGGGGAGGGCGACGGGGGCGTGCCAGTCGTTCGCCTCGGCGATGCGCAGGCCCAGCAGTGAGTTCTCACCGGCACCGGGTCCCTCATCGACGTGCCCGTCGGGGAACCCGGCCAGCACGTGCTCCACGGCGGTGAAGGGGGCGACGACGTCCGCGCCACGCGTGGGGTGCAGGGGCCGCCCGGCCTCGATGTCGTCGACGAGGGCGACCGCGGAGTCCGGCGTCTGGTTGTCGAAGAACTCCCAGTTGACCATGACCACGGGGGCGTAGTCGCACGCCGCGTTGCACTCGATGCGTTCCAGGGTGATGCGACCCGACTCGCTGGTCTCGTCGGAGCCGACTCCGACGCGATCGGCGACGGCCTCCCAGATCTCGTCACCACCCATCACGGCGCACAGTGCGTTCGTGCACACGCCCACCAGGTACTCGCCGGTGGGGTGGCGCTTGTACTGGGTGTAGAAGGTGGCCACCGCCGAGACCTCGGCGCGCGTCAACCCCAGGAGGTCGGCACACAGTGCGATGCCGTCGGCGGAGACGTAGCCGTCCTCGGACTGAACCAGGTGGAGCAGCGGCAGGAGTGCCGAGCGCGAGTGTCCACTCGGGTAGCGCCCGATGACCTCCGCGGCCTCGGTGCGCAGTCGCGCCTCCACGTCAGTGGTGTAGCTCATCGGTCGACGCCTCCCAGGACAGGGTCGATGGTGGCCAGGGAGACGACCACGTCGGCCAGCTGGCCGCCCTCGGTCATCATGGCCAGTGATTGCAGGTTCGCGAAGGAGGGATCACGGAAGTGTGCCCGGAAGGGGCGCGTCCCCCCGTCGGAGACCAGGTGGACACCCAGCACGCCCTTGGGGTGCTCGACGGCGACCTGGGTCTGTCCGGCCGGGACCCTGAATCCCTCTGTCACCAGTTTGAAGTGGTGGATGAGCGACTCCATGGACTCGCCCATGATCTCGGCGATGTGTTCCAGGGAGTTGCCCTGCCCGTCGGTGGCGACGCTGAGCTGGGAGGGCCAGGCGATCCTGGGATCGGCGACCATGACCGGCGCACCCTCGGTGTCCTCCAGGCGGGCCAGCACCTGGTTGACGATGCGCAGCGACTGGTAGCACTCGTCGAAGCGGACCATCGTGCGGTTGTAGGCGTCATTGGAGTCATAGGTGGGGACGTCGAACTCGAAGTCCTCGTACCCGCAGTAGGGCTGCATCTTGCGCAGGTCCATGGGGATGCCGGCAGCCTTGAGACCGGGGCCCGTGAAGCCCAGCGCCATGGTGGCTGACAGCGGCATGAAGCCGGTGCCGATGAAGCGCTTCTTGAAGATCGGGTTCTGGACGCACAGGTCCTGGAGCTCGCCGATGTCGCGACGGACCTTGGGCAGCTTCTCGCGGATGTACCCCACCATGCCGCCCGGCAGGTCCTGGGCCACACCGCCGGGGCGGATGAACGCGTGGTTCATGCGCAGGCCGGTGATGCGCTCGAAGATCCGCAGGATCTCCTCACGCCCACGGAAGGCGATGGTCATCATCGTCGTGGCGCCCAGCTCATTGCCGCCGGTGCCGATGGCCACGATGTGGGAGGCGATGCGGTTGAGCTCCATGAGGAGCACGCGGATCAGTGTGGCGCGCTCGGGGACCTCATCGGTGATGTCGAGGAGACGCTCGACGCCCAGGCAGTAGGCCACCTCCTGGAAGAAGGGGGCCACGTAGTCCATGCGGGTGCAGAACGTGACGCCCTGGGTCCAGGTGCGGTACTCCATGTTCTTCTCGATGCCGGTGTGCAGGTACCCGGTGTCGACGCGGGTCTCACGCACCAGTTCGCCGTCGAGTTCGAGCACCAGGCGCAGCACGCCGTGGGTCGAGGGGTGGACGGGCCCCATGTTGAGGACGATGCGCTCCTGGGAGATCTTGTGGATCTCGTTGAGCACGTCCTCCCAGTCACCGCCCTGGGCGAGGACCTCGGGCACCTCATCGACGTCGAGGTTGCCGACGCCGGGTGTGGCGTGGAACCGGTAGGTCTGGTCAGTCATCAGTTGTACGACCTCCGTGTGTCGGCCGGCGGGACGGTGGCGCCCTTGTACTCGACGGGGATGCCACCCAGTGGGTAGTCCTTGCGCTGGGGGTGTCCGACCCAGTCGTCGGGCATCGCGGTCCGGGTCAGGGCGGGGTGCCCGTCGAAGACGATGCCCATCAGGTCCCAGGTCTCGCGCTCCTGCCAGTCGTTGGCGGGATAGACCGCAACGATGGAGGGGATGTGGGGATCCTCGTCCGAACAGGTCACCTCGAGGCTCAGGAGCCGGTTGTGGGTGATGGACATCAGCGGGTAGACGGCGTGGAGCTCGCGGCCGTGGTCGGCGGGGTAGTTGACCCCGCTCACGCCCAGGCACAGCTCGAATCGCAGGTCCTGGTCGTCACGCAGGTGGAGGGCGACGCGCTCGATGTGCTCGCGGACCACGAAGATGGTGAGCTCGCCGTGGGCGACGACGACCTTCTCGATGACCTCCCCGGGGGCGAGACCATCCTCGGTGAGGAGTTCCTCCAGGATGTCGACGACCCCGTCGAACCACCCACCGTAGGGACGCTGGGACTCGCCCGGCAGGGTGAAGGTCTCCTGGAGGCCTCCGAAACCGGTGGTGTCCCCGGCGTCGTGGACGCCGAAGCTGCCGTGGCGCACCGCAATGGGCTCGGGCAGCGGGAAGGCGCGGGAGCCGCCCTCGTGGACGACGGGGGAACCCCCCTGTGCGGGGACCTCGGTGAGGTCGTCGCTCATGCGAGCAGTCCCTTCATCTGGTGGGTGGGCGTGGCGGCCAGGGCCGCCTGTTCGGCCTTGCGCGCGATCTCGCGGCGGTTGGCCCCCAGAGGCTCCTTGGCGATCTGCTCACGCAGGGTGAGGACCGCGTGGATGAGGGCCTCGGGGCGCGGCGGGCAGCCCGGCAGGTAGACGTCCACGGGGACGATGTGGTCGCAGCCCTGGACGATCGCGTAGTTGTTGAACATGCCACCGGAGGAGGCGCAGGCACCCATGGAGATCACCCACTTGGGTTCGGGCATGGAGTCGTAGACGCGACGGATGACCGGCGCCATCTTCTGGGACACGCGTCCCGAGACGATCATGACGTCGGCGTGGCGGGGCGAGGCCCGGAAGACCTCCAGACCGAATCGCGCCATGTCGAAGCGCGGGGTGCCCGCCGCCATCATCTCGATGGCGCAGCAGGCCAGGCCCATGGTCACGGGCCACTGGCTGTGCTTGCGGGCCAGGCCCAGAATCTTCTCGACGCTCGTCAGGGCGATGCCTGCGGGCAGCTGCTCCTCAAGTCCCATGTCGGTTCCTCCTCAGAAGTCCAGGCCGCCGCGGCGCCACTCGTAGATGTAGGGCTCCGTGTTCAGGGCGATGAAGGTGCGCATGG
>JBQEKJ010000174.1:0-5177 GCA_052103835.1 Pauljensenia sp. | reverse complement strand
CCGTCGCCCCCGCGATCATCTCCATGATCACCGCTGAGGACGAGATCATCCTCACCCACGGCAACGGCCCCCAGGTGGGTGCCGTCTCGCGAGCGTTCTCCCTCGGTGCCGACGCCGACGAGGACGTCCCCGAGATGCCACTGCCCGAGTCGACCGCCATGAGTCAGGGCTACATCGGCTACCACCTGCAGCAACAGCTCCAGGCCGAGGTGACTCGCATCGGGAAGCCGTGGCATGTTGCCACGGTCGTGACCCAGGTCGTGGTCGATCCCGACGATCCTGCCTTCAGTCACCCGACCAAGCCCATCGGCGCGTTCATGACGCGTGAGGAGGCCGAGCGACTCGCCGCCGGCCATCCGGGAATGGTCGTGCGTGAGGATGCGGGACGCGGGTGGCGCCGCGTCGTCGCCTCTCCCAGGCCGCGCGGGATCGTCGAGTGGGAGTCGATCCTCAACCTCCTCGACGCCGACTTCATCGTCGTGGCCTGCGGGGGCGGCGGGATCCCCGTCGTGCCCGTGCCCGGCGGGGGAGTGCGCGGGGTGGAGGCAGTCATCGACAAGGACCACTGCGCGGGCCTGCTCGCCGAGGCGGTCGGGGCCGACACCCTGCTGGTGCTCACCGCCGTCGACGCAGTCCACACGGCGTGGGGGACGCCGCAGTCCCGTGCGGTGGCCGACCTGCCCGCGGAGGAGGCCTCGCGGCTCATCGCGGCGGGCGAGTTCGCGGAGGGGTCCATGCTCCCCAAGGTCCAGGCGGCCGTGGACTTCGTGCTCGCGTCGCCGGGTCGCCGCGCGGTCATCACCTCCCCCGATCGCGCCACGGAGGCGATGCTCGGAAGGGCGGGGACGCTCATCCATCCGTGACACCACGGCGGTGGGTGGCGCCCCCGTGGTCGGCGCGGCTCCGCTGCTCCGACTCTGACTCCGGCTGCTCCGCTCCGCTGCTCCGGTTCCGCTCAGATTGGCACGGGCGTCGTCGGCTCCAGGTGCAGTGTCCGACCCGACCAGTGCCGACGCAGCCACCTGTCATGGCTGGCGACCAGCACGATGCCGGGATAGGTCGGCAGCAGTGCCTCCAGCGCGGTGACCAGGTCCAGGGAAAGGTGGTTCGTCGGCTCGTCCAGTGCCAGGACCTCGGGAGGGTCGGCGAGGACCTCGGCCAGCTCCAGCCTGCGCAACTGACCGGTGGAGAGCACACCGACGGGCTTGGCAAGATCACGGGGGTGCAGGAGACCGAAGCCCGTCAGCGGCACCTCCTCACTGCGCCCGCTCCCGACGGCCAGACGGTAGGTCTCCTCCGTGGTCAGGGTGGGGTCCGGCGTGACCGGGTCCTGGGCGAGCAGGTGAAGGCGGCCCCTCACATCGACCAGCCCCGACGTCGCTGCGAGCCTCCCGGCGAGGAGGGCCAACAGGGTCGACTTCCCGGAGCCGTTGGGACCCTCGACCAGCACCTGCTCCCCGGGGGTCACGTCCATGGTCACCGGCGCCAGCCGCCCCGCCAGCGCCAAATCCCGCGTGTGCACGCCCGCACGCACCGCATCGGGGGATCCACCCACATCGAGCCCACGGAACACGAGTTCCCGGGGTGGGCGCCTCACCTGGGACTCGTCCAGGGTCTCCAGGCGCCGCTGGGCGTCGTCCACGCGCCGCTTGACGACACGGGAGTTGCGGTCGGAGTAGAACTTCTTCGAGGCCCGGGCCTCGGTCCGTGGTGCGCTCCCGGCGTGGCCGACCTGCTGGTCGGAATGGGTGCGGGCCCGCAGTCGCCGCAGCTCCGCCTGTTCGGTGGCGAACTGGCGCTCCCAGGCCTCGCGTTGGTCGAGGCGGGCCAGGACGTGGTCCGAGTAGCGTCCCCGGGTCCGGGTCAGTCCGCGTACCGCCCCCTCGCCCTCGCCACCGGGGACATCCGGCCCCGACATCGCAGTGGGCACGGGGTCCAGGTCGAGGATCTCCGTGGCGATGTCGTCGAGGAAGGCCCGGTCGTGGCTCGCCGCGATCACCGGTCCGTGCCACTCGACCAGGGTGCGACGCAGGAAGTCGGCGGCGTCGTCGTCGAGGTGGTTCGTGGGTTCGTCGAGCAGGAGGACATCGGGGTGCTGCAGCAGGAGGAGCGCGAGCATCAGGCGTGCGCGCTGCCCGCCCGAGAGCGTGCGCACCGGGTGCCCGGGGTCCACCGCGGCCAGCCCCAGCCCGGCCAGTGTTTCGTCCCGGTGGGCCTCCAGGGACCACACGTCCGCGCGCTCGGCGGCGCTCAGGGCGGTGTCGAGCGCGTCGGCACGTGCGGGGTCGTCGGGATCATCGGCGAGGGCGGCGCCGGCCTGCTCGACCCGGTCGCGGATGCGGCGCGGGACCTCCTGGGCCTGCTCCGCTGCCGCAAGGAGCGTCAGGGAGGCATCCAGAGGAGAGTCCTGCCACAGCAGCCCGATGCGTGCGCCTCCCGGGACGTCGACGGTGCCGACATCGGGTTCCTGGAGACCGGCGAGGACACGCAACAGCGTTGACTTGCCGGAGCCGTTCTGGCCGATGAGGCCGGCGCGGGCGCCCTCGTGGACGGTGAAGGAGACATCGGTGAGCACGCGGTGGTCACCGAAGGACAGCGAGATGCCGTCGGCGCGCAGGAAGGCGGCGCGTGAGGGTGAGGAGAGGGGGGAAGTGGTCATGGGCCTGGTTCCAGATCGGAGGGGTCGCGCAGGGGCACCGGACCATTCCGGGTTCCGCTCGCACGAGGGCGTCCGTTCACTTCCACATGGCTCCGACCCTACGGAGGATGGTCGCCCTCGTCAACGCGGGAATCGCGGCGACACCATGGTGGGATCCCTCACACGGGACTAGTCTCGAAGATGGAAGCCCGAACGTCGCCGGGGCCGCGCGGCGAGGACGAGCGGCCCTGCGCGGTGGGCGCACAGCACGCAACCCACCCCCTGGAAGCGGGGAGGAGAGGTCATGTCGGAACACACTCACACTGTGCGACTTCCTGCGGTTGCGGGGTTCTTCTACCCCGCTGATCCCGCAGAGGTCTCCGACCGGGCTGATGGGCTCCTGGCGCGGGCCTCGGCACAGCTGGTCGCCGACGAGCACAACTGGACCCCGAAGGCACTGGTCGTCCCCCATGCCGGATGGGAGTGGTCCGGGGACCTGGCTGCGCTGGGGTGGCAGACCCTCGCACCGAGGCGCCGCACCATCGAACGTGTGGTCCTGCTGGGGCCGACCCACCGGGTGGGCATCCGTGGCATCGCACTGCCCGGTTCCGACTTCTTCCGCACACCGCTGGGTGACGTGCCGATCCCGACCGCGGAGGTCCTGGAGGCGACCGCAGACCTGTCGCGGCCCGTCACCGTGGATCCGCTGACACATGCCGAGGAGCATGCGATCGAGGTCCAGGTGCCCTTCATCCAGCGTGTCCTGGGACCGGTCGAGCTGGTGCCGCTCAACGTCGGCATGGCGTCCCCCACGGAGGTCGCCGACGTCATCGAGGCATTGTGGGGGGAGCGCAACACGCTGGTCGCCGTGAGCTCGGACCTGTCGCACTACCACGACGCCGCCACGGCCCGGGCGTTGGACGCAGCCACCATCGAACAGGTGCTCACGCTGTCGGGAAGCGTCGCCCATGACCGGGCCTGTGGGGCCTCACCGCTGAACGGTCTGCTCGAGGTCTGTCGGCGCCGGGGCCTGTCGCCCCACATGCTCGGTGCCCACAACTCCGGTGATGTCCCCGGGGGCGGGGGCGACCACGTCGTCGGCTATGCAGCCTTCGCCATCGAGGAGGAACACCATGACACACCGTCTTCCACCTGAGGCCGGGGAGAGACTCCTGGGCATCGCACGCGGCGCCATCGAGGTGAGGTTGGCGGGAACGCCCACCGCCCAGATCCCCCTGGAGGAGATTGCCCGACGTGCGGCCCGCCCGGACTGGTTGATCTCTCCGGGCGCGAGCTTCGTCACCCTGGAGCAGGACTCCAGACTGCGCGGCTGCATCGGCACACTGGTCCCGCACCGCTCCCTCTACGAGGACGTGGCCCACAATGCCGTTGCCGCCGCCCTGCACGACCCTCGCTTCCCCCCGCTGAGCCTGGCGGACCTGGCGCGTACGAGCATCGAAGTCTCGGTGCTCTCCGAGCGCACCCCCCTGCCGCATTCCTCGGAGGAATCGGTGCTGGAGGCACTGCGTCCCGGTGTCGACGGCCTGGTGCTGGAGGCAGGTGCCTTCAGTCGTGCCACGTTCCTCCCGCAGGTCTGGGAGGAACTGCCCGAACCCCGTGACTTCCTGGACCACCTCAAGCTCAAGGCGGGACTTCCTGCGGACTGGTGGTCCGAGGATGCGCGCCTGGAGGTCTACACCGTCCAGGCGTGGGTCGAGGGGAGACCCGAACCATGAGTGCCGGGACGGGTCCGACCTCGTGCGCGCCCCCGGGCCCGACCATCTGCCTCCCGTCGCCGGGTGCTCTGCCGCCCCCGGGCGAGGTCGCCGGGCGGGTGGCGCGCTGGTGGCACCCACTGTCCGACGGGCGCCTCCAGTGCGACCTGTGCCCGCGCACGTGTCGCCTGCGTGACGGCCAGCGCGGGTACTGCTTCGTGAGGGCGCGCGAGGGCGACGCCGTGGTCCTGACCACGTGGGGGCGCAGTTCGGGCTTCTGCCTGGACCCGGTCGAGAAGAAGCCGTTGGCGCACTTCCACCCGGGCACCGCGGTCCTGTCCTTCGGCACGGCGGGATGCAACCTGGGCTGCAGGTACTGCCAGAACTGGGAGATCTCCGCGGCCACGGAGTGGGACCGGCTGGGCCAGGAGGCCACCCCGGAGCACATCGTGGACATCGCGCAGGCCTGGGGCGTGCCCCAGGTGGCCTTCACCTACAACGACCCCGTCATCTACGCCGAGTACGCGATCGACACGGCCAGAGCGTGCCACGAGGCCGGGATCCGCACGGTCGCGGTGACGGCGGGCTACATCTCGCGGGAGGCACGGGCGGACTTCTTCGCGCCCATGGACGCCACGAACATCGACCTCAAGGGCTTCGACGAGGACTTCTACCGTCGGGTGACGGGCGGGCACCTCCGCGACGTCCTGGACACCATCTCCTGGGTGGTGGAGCGGGGGTCCACCTGGGTGGAGTTGACGACCCTGCTGATCCCCGGGCTCAACGACTCCGAGGAACGCCTGCGCGCGCAGTGCCGGTGGATC